>JALNXR010000298.1 GCA_023230265.1 Bacteroidales bacterium
AAAGCCTGGGAATAAATTTAGTAAGAGTCAGGAAAAGAATTCTGGTCTCAGCCACCCTCCTTGCCGGTGCTGTTACAGCATTTTGCGGTCCCATTGGTTTTATTGGAATCGCAGTACCACACATATCAAGAATGATCTTCAAAAATTCTGACCATAAGATACTGATGCCTGCCACCGCAATAACCGGTGCTGCCACTATGGTATTCGCCGACACTCTGGCACAGCTCCCCGGTGAAGTGATGATGTTGCCTGTTAACACAGTGAGTGCCCTTATCGGTGTTCCGGTAATAATTTTTATAATACTTAAAAACAGGTCTATCTGATATGGAGTATCTTCTGGAGTTAGAATCACTGGTAATCGGGTATAAAAAACAGATATATCCTGAGATCTCTTCAAAGGTCAGAAAAGGTGAGGTGGTTGCCCTGATCGGACCAAACGGAATAGGGAAAAGCACTCTTCTCAGGACAATCTGCGCCATTCTTAAACCCCGCAAAGGTGCTGTGGTTGTAATGGGAAAGAACACATCCGATTACCGGGAGGGTGAACTGGCTTTGAATGTCTCATATGTCCCCTCGCAAAGTCCCAGAACAAAAGCTCTCTCTCTCTTTGACATGGTATCGGCAGGATGTTATAACAGGAGTGACTGGCTCGGGAGGGTCTCTTCAAGAGAGAGAAAACAGATCATCTCCACTCTCGGGAAGGTAGGATTGTCCGAGTTAGCCCACCGGGACTCATCTGAGCTAAGTGACGGAGAGTTTCAGAGAGCAGCCATTGCCAGGAGCCTGGTACAGGATAGCCCGTTAATTCTTATGGACGAGCCAACTGCCTTTCTGGATATTGAGAACAAAATTATTATCAGCAGACTTCTCAGGGAGATAGCTGACGGTGGGAAAAGTATAATTTTTTCCACCCACGATCTGCTTTATGCTTCAAGAATCTGTACCAGAATATGGATTATGGGCTATCAGGGGTTCATTGAGGGTACACCGGAAGAGTTAAAAGAGAAAGGAGCCTTTGAAAATATATTCAAAGACTCCTCTGTAACAGCAGAAGACAAACTATTTTCCTTTATCTAACATAGTTCTGATAGCTCTTGAGAGTCTTTTTACCCCCTCTTCTGTCTTTTCGTCGTCCATATAGGAGAAATTTATTCTCATTGTATTTTTCCCGGAACCATCACAATGGAATGCCTCTCCGATTACAAATGCCACATTTTCTTTAATGGCAACATCGAACAATTCTCTGCAGTCAAAGCCCTCAGGCAGTTTTACAAAGAGGAAGAGTCCCCCCTGAGGATTAGTCCAGGTTACACCCTCTGGCATATATTTCTTAAAACAGGCCAGCATATGGTCTCTTTTGTGATGGTACAGTTCAATAGTCTTAAGCATGTTTTTCTCGAAATATCCCTTCTCAAGGTATTTTGCAGCCACAGCCTGATCAAAGACAGGTGTGCAGAGGTCAGTGGATTGTTTGGCAACCACTATTCTGTCTATAATCGCCTCGGGTGCAATTATCCATCCGATTCTGAAACCGGGCAGGAAGGTCTTTGAGAATGTACCAAAGAGAACTACCCGTTCGTTGTCCATGGAGTACATCATAGGTTGCTCCTCGCCCTCAAACCTCAGCTCCCTGTAAGGGCTGTCCTCAAGGATAAGAAGGTCGTATTTTCTGGCTATATTGATAACGTATTCTCTTGCCGGAATATCCATGGTCACGCCTGAAGGGTTCTGAAAATCAGGAATTGCATAGATGAATTTCGGCTTTCTTCCCTCTGATATCAGTCTCTTGACAGTATCCTCAAGCTCATCATCCCTTTTAATCCCCACGGGAACCGCCTGGTAGGACCAGAAAGCCTGAAGTGCTCCAAGATAGGAAGGGAGACCGCAGACAATTGTGTCGCCGGGATTAATGAATATCTTTGTAGTCAGGTCAATAGCCTGCTGGGAGGAGGTGGTTATGATTATGTTCTTCTCCGTAATCTTCAATCCCTTTGCTATATATCTCTTTGCCAACTCTCTCCTTAGATTGATATCCCCTTCTGTAGGACCATACTGCAGAGCAGAGTGTCCCTGGTTTGTAAGAACCTCCTGCATGATCTCCTTGAGGTTTTCGATTGGAAAAGTTGACGGATTTGGAAATCCGCCTGCAAAAGATATTACTTCCGGTCTGTTGGCAACGCTCAAAAGATCTCTGATTGCAGATCTTCTCATATTTTTAGCGTTGGATGATAAGATGTTCTGAATGTTAATAGCCATTTTTGTACTGATTTTTTACAAAAATACTAATTTGTAATACTATTTCAAATTTAAATTAAAGATTTTAATCTTTCTTGTTAGAAATACTTAATAAAAGAATGTAATTTGTCTCTTTTAATATGGGCATTATTACCAAAGGTAAACTTCTGGAAAAATATTAATACTTTTGTAAAAAAAGAATGTCAAAAATCCGAATAACAAAAGAGTTCCGTTTCGAAGGCGCTCATGCGCTCAGGGATTATGACGGTAAGTGCAGACACATACACGGCCACTCCTATGCCCTCTTTGTTACTGTTACCGGAGAACCCCTAAATATAAAAGAGAATCCAAAAGATGGTATGGTGATGGACTTTGGGCTGCTGAAAAAGCTGGTCAACGATAAAATCATTGAAAAATTCGATCATGCCCTGATTCTGCGGAGTGACGCACCTCTCGCAGGGGAGCTATCAGAAACCTACAGTAATGTGGTTACAGTGGATTTTCAGCCTACATGCGAAAACCTGGCAATCCATTTTGCATCACTGCTCAGTAATTCACTTCCGGATGATGTAAACCTGCACTCTGTAAAATTATATGAAACGCCTACCTCCTATGTGGAGTGGATAGCTCAGGAGAACCTTTAAGTTTTTATATCAGCAAAGTATTATCACAATATGAAGAGATTGTTTCTCATAGACGGCCATGCCCTTATTTTCCGTTCCTACTACGCATTTATCAGGAGACCGATGATCGACTCAAAAGGGGTTGATACTTCTATCTTATTCGGATTTACAAAGAGCCTCCTGGAACTGATAATCAA
>JALNXR010000300.1 GCA_023230265.1 Bacteroidales bacterium
ATATGGCACTTCCCAGTTGAAGCACAGAAACATTTATGTGGGAAACTTTTGGTAGAAATCACCGCCTCCTCCTGTAATGCATCGGGTCGCCCCATTCTCCATACCCTATCTCATTTCCTGTAGACCGGATCCTCCTTTCAAGGCAACCGAGGCACTCAGCAGCCTCTTCATCTATGCAGGGTTTATCCTGGTACAGAAGATAATCTTTTCTGTATTTGACCGGAGTGATATTTGGCATAATGACATTTGCCCCAATCTTTATAGCTTTCTCCCGGCCTTGCGGATCAAGGGTTTGCATTGCAGTTGTTGCAGCAATATTGACATCTTTCATCAGGATCCGGAGAGATGCCACCATGTTGAGCGTAAGGTTAAACCTTTCTTCACGTGAGGCCAACAGATCTCTGTATTTGAAAAGGGGAGTTCCTTCATGTTCGATGTATGGGCCCATACCGTTCATATCGATATCGAGCTGTTTGAAAAAGAGAAGATCTCCCGCCAGATGGTCGATCGTCTGGAAAGGAAGCCCTATCATAACTCCTGTTCCAACCTGATAGTCCAGTTTTTTAAGTGCATTGATGGAATTCATTCTGGCACTGTATAGATGTTTCCCGTCCTGAGGATGTAGTTTTTTGTAGAGTTCCTCCGATGAGGATTCAATCCTTAGGAGATACCTGTGGGCTCCGCTCTCTTTCCATGCACGATAGGTATCAGGGCTTTGCTCTCCGAGGGAGAGTGTGATATGCATCTGGTTATTTGTCTTCTGATGTATTTTGCTGATCAGTTGGGAAATTCTCTGAGTGTAGAGTTTGCTGTCTCTCTCTCCTGCCTGGATCACTATACTGCCGTAATTGTGATCAAAGGCAAAAAGCGCAGCTTCAATAACCTCTTCATCTGTCATCTGGTAACGGTTAACAGCTCTCATCCCTGACCTTACACCGCAATAGAAGCAATTCTTATGACAACGGTTGGAATATTCTATCAGCCCTCTAAAGTATACTATGTTTCCTACAAATTTCTCTTTTACAGATGATGAAATTTTAAATAATTCACTCTGATCCTCACCTCTGAGAGAGAGCATATATCTGAGATCGGACAATGTGAGATCCTCTTTAATTCCCAGAAATGCTATTTGGTTAGTTTGATTATTCATAAGTACAAAAATAGAGAATTTGTCAATTTGTGCTAATTTTACATATAATAATATCCCAGTTCAAGGAATTTTTATCTTTAAACAGAGATTTAGAACCAATGCATATAAATTAGAACTAATGCATATAAAAAGGTTGACAGATAAAGTAAGAAAAGGTAAAACCGGATTTTACATCCCGGCAATCTCAATATATTGCCGGGCCCTTTTATTGGTTGCAACCCTCATGATTACTCTGTTGATTCCCCGGTCACTCTGTTCCCAGGAGAAGAAAAGGAGTGATATGGAGATAAATGAGTTAATGGTAAGAGAACAAGATACCATTTCCAGGCTGATTCTTCCTCATAAAATTACCTCTGCAACGATTAAGAAAAATCCGGAAAACCTGGACAGCCTTACAAGATCCCAACAATTAATTTCTGAGGTGATATCTCTTATTGACAAAGGTGATCTTGCACCTGCACTGTTCAAAATATATGACGCAATAAATATTTGTCCCCCCAGGGAAAAGAAGACTTATGCTATTGCCAATTCTTATTACGCAATAATTCAGGTCAGGGAGGGCAACCGTATTAAAGCTGTCAACACATTAAATATGTGTGACTCTCTGATATATTCACTAAACGATAAAAACCTCACTGCATTTCATTATAACAACCTTGGTCTCTTTAACCAGAAATTCTTTAATCAGGCGAATGCTGACAGATTTTTTAAACAATCACTCTCAATAAGCAGGAGTATCGGAGACGAAACCAGTGTGGCTGTAAGTCTTAACAACCTTTCAAAAGGTGAGGGCGATTATGTGGCTAAAGCAGCATACATAAAAGAGGCTATTGAGATTAATAGCCGGCTCAAAAGGGAACTACCTCTTGCCGATAATTATAACACCTATGCAGGAGTCCTTTTTAAACTGGGTAATTTAAATGAGGCAGTCAGATATCTGAATCTGGCTGCTGAAATTGCTGAAAGACTCGTATTGCCCGAGATATTATACAACAATTATGAGTTAAGGTCAAAAATAAACTATGAACGAGGCAATTATGCAGAAGCTTACAGGAATTCAATCAAAATGCTGGAATATCAGCAGAAGATAAATGACCAGGTTAATATCCGTGAGATTGAACAGGTTGTAACTAACAGGCTGCTGAGTGAAAAACAGTACGAGATTGATATTCAAAAAAAGGAGAATTCCATAAGACGGCTTAATGTAACTCTTATCATAATAATTTCATTTCTGATAATAACACTGCTGCTCTCGTTTTATATATGGCATTATATTAACAGCCGCAGAAAGATGCAAAAGCTGCAAAACCGCCAAATGATGGCAGAACAGGAGATAAAATATGCCAACACAGAGTTGTTGAATCTATCCTCTTACCTTAGCAGCAGGAACGAAATTCTCTCTAATATACAAACTTCACTTTCCAGGATTCAAAAAATGGGGGAGAAGGAAATATATCAGGAGATAAGGAAAACGAACTTATACATTAAAAATCTACAGACCAAAAACGAAGATGTAGATTCTGTAATAAGGAAGATTGAAAAAATCAATCAGGATTTTATATCAAAACTAACAGAAAAGCATCCTGATCTTACAAAAAACGATAAGAACATTGCACTTCTGCTAAGGGCTAATCTCTCTACCAAGCAGATATCTACGATTATGGATTGCTCACCCAAAAGTGTGAATATGGCCAGATACAGAATGAGAACCCATCTGGGAATAGCTAACGACACAAACCTGGTTTCTTACCTAAAATCACTCTGATTTTACATTTGTAGATAAATTAAATTTGTTAAATAACAGATGTAAAGTTGTTTAACTACAAATATGTATATTCGTTTACTTCAAGAGAGTTCATTTTGTAGATATAATATTTATTATA
>JALNXR010000302.1 GCA_023230265.1 Bacteroidales bacterium
AATTGCAACTTTCGTAAGCGCAATGAGCGGGACAAAGGTGGGTCTGAGCATTACCGTGGCAGTGGCGATCCACAATATCCCTGAGGGCATAGCAGTTGCTGTGCCGATATACTATGCCACAAAAAGCAAAGGCAAAGCGATGTTCCACTCACTTCTCTCAGGGCTGGCAGAACCATTGGGAGCTGTTGTGGGATTTTTTCTTCTGTCATTCCTGTTCCATGAGTCCTTTATGGGCATAATACTTGCAGGCGTTGCAGGTATTATGGTCTACATCTCACTTGACGAATTGCTTCCCACAGCTGAAAAATACGGTGAACACCACCCGGCAATCCTCGGTGTTATAGGAGGCATGCTGGTTATGGGGATAAGTCTTATGCTATTTTAACGGGGACAACCCCCAATATTATTTAAAATTTTAAAATGTTTTTTATGGAATCTGTACTTGATAAATTTTTGAGATACATTGCAATAGACACTGCATCCGATCCTGAATCCGATTCACAGCCCAGCACACCGAAACAGCTGGAACTTTCCAAACTGCTGGTTAAAGAACTCAAAGAGATGGGGGTAGCCAATGCCGCACTTGATGAATACGGATATGTAATGGCCTCTGTCCCTTCCAATCTTCCTGCAGGGAAGAGTGTTCCGGCCCTGGGATTCATTGCACATGTGGACACTGCTCCGGACAGTCCTGGTGCAAATGTAAAACCTCAATTTGTATACAATTATGACGGCGGAGATATCGTTATCAACAAAGAGAGGAATATGATACTCACCGTTAAGGAGTTCCCTGAACTTGCCGGATACAAAGGTCAGACAATTATAACCACCGACGGAAACACTCTGCTCGGAGCAGATGATAAGGCAGGGGTGGCTGAAATCATGGCTGCTGTTGAGTTTATTATGAAAAATCCGGATTTCAGCCACGGTGAGATAAAGATCGGCTTTACCCCTGATGAAGAGATAGGCCGGGGAGTGGATAAATTTGATGTAAAAAAATTCGGGGCCGATTATGCCTACACCCTTGACGGAGGCCAGATAGGAGAACTTGAATACGAAAATTTCAATGCTGCATCTGCAAAGGTTTTCATTCAGGGAAGAAACATCCATCCGGGTTATGCCAAGGGCAAGATGGTCAATGCAATAATACTTGCAAACGAATTCAATTCTTTGCTACCGGTTGAACAGAGGCCTGAATTCACCTCCGGCTATGAAGGATTTTTCCACATAATCAGATTTGACGGGACTGTTGAAGAGGCCATGATTCAATATATTATAAGAGATCACGATTTCGCCAAATTTGAACAGAAGAAGAATCTGATAGAGGAGTGCACAACCTTTATGAACATGAAATACGGAGAGGGAAGGTTCAAGCTGGAACTCAAGGATCAGTATTTCAACATGAGAAAAGAGGTTGAACCGCATTATCACATTGTTGAAAAGGCTGTGGAGGCAATGAAGATGGCGAATGTTGAGGCAGATGTAAAACCGATAAGAGGGGGAACAGACGGAGCCCGCCTCTCATTTATGGGACTCCCCTGTCCAAATATCTTTGCCGGAGGTCATAATTTTCACGGGCGTTATGAATTCATTCCGGCAGAGAGTATGGAGAGTGCCGTTAAGGTGATTCTTAACCTTGTAAAACTCTATACAAAATAATAAACTGCCATAGCTTCATATACAATGTTTAACTTTGACGAAGTAATTGACAGAGAGGGAACATCCTGTGTAAAGTATGACAAAAGGGAGATGGCCTTTGGAACAAAAGACATTCTCCCTATGTGGGTCGCGGATATGGACTTTAAATCTCCTCCCTGTATCATTGATGCTGTCAGAAAGAGTTGCGACCATGGAGTGTTCGGTTATACATTCAAACCTGAGAATTCTGATACCGCGTTTATTAACTGGGTCAGGCAAAGGTACAACTGGGAGGTTAAGAGGGAGTGGATCTCTTCCAGCCCGGGAGTTGTTTCCGCCATTCCCCTCACTATAAGATGCCTGACAAATGCAGGAGATAAAGTACTGATACAGACACCTGTTTATCCTCCTTTTCACTCTTCTGTAAAAGGCTGTGGCAGAGAGCTGGTACGCTCTCCGTTAAAAGAAGAGAACGGGCACTATTCGGTTGACTGGGATGATTTTGAAAATAAGCTCAAAAGCGGAGTTAAAATGTTCATTCTCTGCAACTCCCATAATCCTGTGGGCCGGGTATGGAGCATGGATGAGCTTCAGAGAATGGGAGAACTCTGTTATAAGTATTCCGTAGTTATTTTTTCTGACGAGATTCATGCCGACCTGGCACTTTTCGGAAACCGACACACTGTAATGGCCTCAATTTCAGAAGAAATATCTTCAATAACCGTCACTGCCATGGCTCCGAGCAAAACCTTTAATATTGCCGGACTACTTAACTCAGTAATAGTTATATCCTCTCCGGAGATTCTCAGTTGCTACAACAGAGAAATTTCCACTTTACATCTTGACCTTGGCAATCTGTTCAGTCATGTTGCTATGGAAGCGGCATACATTTACGGAGCTGAGTGGCTTGAAGATCTTAAAAAATATCTTGAGAAGAATGTTGATTTTTGTCACGACTTTATCACACAAAACATCCCGGCTGTAAAGATGGTTAAACCGGAAGGTTCTTTTCTTCTCTGGCTGGATTTCAGGAAGTCGGGATACAGTCATAATGAGGTAAAAGACAGATTGATAAACATATCCAAACTGGGTCTGAATGACGGTCTCTCCTTTGGCAGCAATGGAAAAGGTTTTTTCAGGATGAATATCGGTGCACCTATTTCCGTTGTAAGAGAAGGTCTGGAAAGATTGAAAAGAGCTTTTTAAAAAAATATTTGCAGATAAAAATTATTGCATTACATTTGCGAACAGTATTTTTTATGAGAAACAAGAGAACACATATTTCATTTACATCAACTATGACCATGATGACAACAACTTCCCCGGTCAGAAGTTGGTGGTAACTGATATATTAATAAATAAAGTATGACCGGCTTCTGAAA
>JALNXR010000064.1 GCA_023230265.1 Bacteroidales bacterium
CTGCTCTTGACAATGTTTCTATCGATGTGCCCGGGGGCACGGTTTACGGGCTGCTGGGCCCTAACGGAGCCGGAAAAACCACACTTATAAGGATCATTAACCAGATCACTACGCCCGATTCCGGTGAAGTTTACTTTAACGGTAACAGAATAAAACCCTCTGATGTTGAGCAGATAGGTTATCTTCCTGAGGAGCGGGGACTATACAAAAAGATGAAGGTCGGGGAACAGGCTCTCTATTTTGCCCGTCTCAAAGGTATCCCTGCTTCCAGGGCTACAAAAGAGCTTAAGGAGTGGTTTATAAAATTCGGGATACAGGCCTGGTGGAATAAAAAAGTTGAGGAGCTCTCAAAAGGGATGGCGCAGAAGCTTCAATTTATTACCACAGTGATTCACAAACCCTCATTGCTTATACTTGATGAGCCTTTCAGTGGTTTTGACCCTGTGAATGTGCAGATTGTCAGAAATGAGATTCTGGATATGAAAGATAAAGGCACTACAATCATCCTCTCAACTCACAATATGGAGTCTGTGGAAGAACTTTGTGACAACATTGCTCTGATAAACAAGTCTAAACTGGTTATAACCGGAGGGGTTGAAGAGATACGGCGGAACCACGGCAGGAACGAAGTGGAGCTTATCTACCGCTCGGCAGACAGGGTAGATCTGAACAACGGATCCCTCTATAATGTTTTAACAGAAGAGGAGACCAGATACGGACGGAGAGTTGTTGTTGAAACTGCAAGAGATGCAGCATCCAGGGAGATTCTTATGTCTCTGGCTTCCAAAGTGGATATAGTCTCATACAGAGAGCTGATACCCAGAATGAACGATATTTTCATTAAACTTGTAAGCGAATAGTATTATGAACAGAAATAAACTTTTCCTTATTATCTCCAGAGAATTCTCCATAAGGGTAAAGAAAAAGTCTTTTATCCTTACGACAATCCTCACCCCGGTTTTATTTGCAGCTCTGATAATCCTTCCTTCATTGATAATGACCCTTTCCGGTGGAGCAAAGGGTCAGAAAATACTCGTTGTTGACAGATCGGGTATCTGCGAACCTTTCTTTAAATCTTCTGAGGAGTACCGGTACAGTTTTGATGCATATGCTGATGTTGAGAAGATAAAACGTGAGTTCAAATCGCTGAACCTCTATGCGCTGGTTGAGATTTCACCGCTTGACTCTTCCTGGAATGCTTCCGTATCTACCTTCTCTGCAAAGCAGATGAATATGGAAACAAAAAAAGAGATTGAATCCAATGTGGAAAGGGCTGTTGAAAAGTTCAAGCTCAGAAAATACAATATCGACAACCTGGACAATATCATGAAAGATGTCCAGGCGGATGTCTCGGCAAAAACCTTTACTGTGGATGAACTCGGGATGGAGAAGGCCGCAATGGTCGAGATATTTATGGTAATATCCTACCTTGCCAGTTTTATGATATACATGTTTATATTTATGTTCGGATCGATGGTTATGAGAGGGGTGATTGAGGAGAAGACCAACAGAGTGGTGGAGGTGCTGGTTTCATCGGTGAAACCTTTTGAACTGATGCTGGGGAAAATTCTCGGAATTGGAGCTGTTGCTCTGGTTCAGTTTCTTATTTGGGTTGGTTTAACCATCGGTATAACATTCGGATTCCAGGCATTTATGGGAGGTGAGGTATCTCCAGCGGATCTGTCGGCAGGGATGCAGACCGGAGCTTCTCCCGTCTCCCTGGAGAACACTCCCATGAACGATATTATGGCAGCTCTGGCAGGAGTGGACTTTCTCTCCATCGGGTTGGCATTTATTGCATTCTTCCTGCTCGGGTATCTGCTATACGCCTCTATGTTCTCTGCAGTCGGATCAGCAGTGGATAACGAAACAGACACACAGCAGCTTACCCTGCCTGTCACATTGCCTCTTATAATCGGTTTGTTCATTATGATCCATACGTTTCAGTATCCCGACAGTTCAATCTCCTTCTGGGGATCAATGATACCATTCACCTCCCCGATGGTAATGATGGCGCGGGTTCCGTTCGGGGTTCCGCTCTGGGAGATGTTACTCTCCATAGTTATCCTGTTACTGACCTTTCTTGCAATAACCTACTTGTCAGCAAAAATCTACAGAATCGGAATTCTCTCTTATGGTAAGAGAGCCGGATGGAAAGATCTGTGGAAATGGATTAAATATTGATAACATGAAAAGACTATTTACATTACTGATCCTTACCTGCCTGATTTCAACCACTAATGCTCAACAAGTGAGGTTTAAGTGGAAGGCAAAGAGAGTGCTGATGGACAGTACCTGGAACAAACCGGAAGAGCCACGTGTAAAAGCAATAATTGATTATTACAAACCAGAGATGGACCGCCTTATGCAGCAGAAAGTAGGAGAATCTGCCAGGGAGATGCGTTCGGGCAGACCGGAAAGTCTTCTCTCCAACTTTGCCGTGGATGCTATACTGGATTACTCCAGAAAGCAGACGGACAAAGAGGTCCATTTCTCTCTCACCAATTTTGGAGGAATAAGAAGCACGCTTCCTGCGGGAGATGTCAGACGGTATGATATCTTCTCGATTTTTCCATTTGAAAATTATCTTGTGGTCATAGACCTCAGGGGTAGCTCTGTTAAGAAATTATTCAACACGCTGGCTAAGAGGGTAGAAGCCCTTTCAGGAAATGTAAAGCTTGTAATTGAAGGGGAAAATCTTACGCAAGCACTTATTGACGGAGTCCAGGTGGATGAATCAAAGATCTACAGAGTTGCAACACTTGATTTTCTTCTGGACGGAGGGGACAATATGTCTGCACTGTCAGAGGCCCTTTTGGTGGAGCAGACCGGAGTCCTGATCAGGGATGCAATCTTTGCAAAGATAGAAGAGCTGACCGCCGGTGGAAATAAAATTGATTATAAACTGGACGGCAGGGTTTTAATAAAATAACTATCAGGAAATGAAAAGAATTAATAGAATATTGGCGGTCACATCCTTTCTGATACTGATTTTTAATCTCACTGTGACCTCAGCCCAGGATCTGGTTATACTCCATACAAATGACACCCACAGTAATATTGAATCTCTGGTAAGCGGCAGAAACAAAGGATACGGAGGAGTTCAGAGGAGGGCAAACTATATCGACAGTGTGAGAAAAATGCACCCGGATGTTCTGCTTCTGGATGCAGGGGATTATAATCAGGGTACTCCTTATTATACCCTTTTCAGGGGAGAAGTTGAGGTAAAACTCAATAATGCAATGGGCTACGATGTGATAAGTCTTGGCAATCACGAATTTGACAATGGTGTACAGGAGTTGGCAGAAAGGCTTAAAAAAGCAGAATACACCACTGTATGTGCAAATTATAATTTCAAAAACACTCCTTTGGAGGGGCTGGTGAAACCCTATACCATAATAAACAAAGGAGGCAAAAAAATCGGAATACTAGGACTGCTGCTCGATCTTGACGGTTATGTCAACAGGAAAAACCGGGAAAATTTAATTTTCCGCAAACCTGTTGAAACTGCAAACAAGATTGCCCGTATTCTGAGGCAGAGGGAGAAGTGTGATCTGGTCATTGCCCTGACCCATATCGGATTTGATGCCGACAACGAGAGACAGCTCTCTGATCAAACTCTGGCAAAGTACAGTAAAAATATTGATATAATTATCGGCGGCCACTCCCATACATTTCTTGAAAAACCTGTGGTGATAAAGAACAGGCACGGAAAAGGTGTGATTGTCAATCAGGCCGGAACGGCAGGTGTATTTGTCGGAAGGCTGGATATTAATTTTTAATACCTATTATTTTTGCTTGTAGAGATACCTTTTGATCTTCTGGGTGGCTGTTTTTTCAAACTGTTCGGGATGGTCAACGACAGAGGTTATCTTGGAGAATTTGTTCACTTTTGAGTTTACATGCTCCATAACCTCTTTTTTGAGCTGTTCAATTTTTTCATTGAAAACCCTGATAGCCTCCTCCTTCTTCTCCTCGTAAAATTTCACGAACTGCTCCTTCTTCTCTCCATAAGACTTAATGATCTGCTCCTTTTTCTGGTAATATGCCTCTAGGGCCTCATCCTTTGCCTCCATAAGGTTTTTAATCTTCTCCGGATTGAAGTGCACCAGTGCAACCAGTTTTCCCTTCTCCTGGGTAACGATGGACTCTGCCACCATTGCATGGGCGTTTATGACTGATTCGATCTCTTCAGGATAGATGTTTTCCCCGCTGGGACCCAGAATCATATTAGAGAGTCGTCCTTTAATATACAACCATCCCTTTTTGTCAATTATTCCCAAATCTTTGGTTCTGAACCACCCGTCTTCTGTGAAAGCCTCTGCTGTTGCCTCTTCGTTTTTGTAGTAGCCCATCATAATATTGGGTCCTTTGGCAACTATCTCGCCCTCCCCTGTATGGGGATCCGGATTGTCAATCCTGAGGGAGACTCCGTAAACGGCAGGTCCTGTTGACTGCCATTTTACCATAGAAGGGATAGCACCTGCCAGCAGGGGGGAAGATTCTGTCAGCCCATAACCTATTGCATATGGGAATTTGGCTTCATAAAGGAATCTTTCAACCTCACTATCCAGTTTTGCCCCTCCTATTCCAAAGAAACGGATACGCCCTCCAAAAACTTTCATGAGCTTTTTACCCGCAACCCTGTGCAATAACTTTCTGCCGGGTGTTGTTCCGTATATGGCCCTGATTACTTTGCCGGACTGCAGGGAGGGAAGTACAGAACTGCGGAATATCTTTTCAATTATCATCGGTACACTCAGCATTGTAGTTGGTCTCACATCCCTGAGAGCCTGAATCAGAAGAGTGGGAGTGGGGGCCTTCTCGAGAAAATATACAGAAGAACCGCTCACCATAGGGAGCAACATGCTAAGACTACTCTCCAGGGTGTGGGAAAGAGGAAGTATAGAAAGCCACACATCCCAGTCATAACCGGGACGCAGCATAGCTGCAGCGTAAAGATGCGAACAGATATTCCTCTGACTGAGCATCACCCCTTTTGAATTTCCGGTTGTCCCGGAAGTGTATATGATTGATGCCAGATCTTCCGGTTTCCCGTAATCAGTGATACCGGAAGTATTGTTAATTATTTCGTTGCCCTTGGTGAGTGTGTCAAGTATAAACAGTGGCATCCGGTTCCTGATATCTTCAGAAACTTTGTAGAACAGCCTTTCTGATACAAAGATTGCAGACGCTTCTGAGTGCTCGATAACATTTCGAACCTCATTTTCGGAAAAATCGGGCAAAATAGGGACAACGACCCTTTTAAATGCAGTAGCTGCAAAATATGCCACCGGCCAATTGGGCATATTCTGACTGAGAATAGCAACCTTGTCTCCCGGTCCTATTCCGGAAGCGGTTAGTAATTTATCAGTGTAGTCGGTTTTCTCTTTGAAATCGGAGTATGTGTAAATAAAACCCCTGCTGTATCCGAATGCTTTGCGGGCACTATATCGTTCTGTACTGTAAGAATATAAATCCTTTAAAGTCTCAAATTTTTCAATTATCATTAATAGATCTTAATATAAAAGTGAAATTACAGCAAGAATCATTCCAAATCTTTTCCGGTAGTGAAATTATCCGGGAACTTCCCTCGCACACCCATTTTTTTGTAGTGAAGGCGGATGTTTCTAAGATCCTCCTGTACATTGTCGGTGAGCTCAAACTTAACTCCCCGGCCAACCTCTTTTTTCCTCCAGTCAAAATATCCAAGGTAAAGAGGAACATTAACAGCTCTTGCTATAGTGTGAAATCCAGTCTTCCATTTATCTGTTGCCCTTCTGGTCCCCTCGGGTGCAATGGCCAGATGGAAGTGTTCCCTGGAGTTGAAGAGCTCTATCATCTGCCTGGCAAGAGTTGCACCCTTCTCCCGGTCAACAGGCACTCCCCCCATAGCCTTAAGAAAAGGGGTAAGCGGCCACCTGAAAAACTCCTTTTTTACCATCACATATGCCCTTGCCCCAAAGGAGCGGTAGTAGAGAAAAGATACAACAAAATCCCATCCGGAAGTATGAGGCACCCCCAGTATTATGCATTTAGGTTCAGGTACAGGGGGATCCATCACTTTCCACCCCATAAGCCAAAGAAGAAATCTGCTCAGATATTTCATTGCCCTGATAAATAAAGTCCGCAAATGTAATCAAAATATAACTTAAAAGCTCTTTTTTAACCGTAACCTCTCCCTCTCCAGGATATTGTATGCGGCATATCCTCCCGATAGCACTGACAGGTTGCGGAATCCGTTTGATTCCAGTATTCTGTAGGAAAGATAAGCTCTCATTCCTATTGCACAATAAATAATAACATGCTTGTCGTCAGGCACTTCGTCTAATCTAAAACGCAGCTCCTCCTGCGGAATATTGATTGCTCCGGGGATAACTCCCCCCTCACACTCCTTTTCTGTTCTTACATCCAGAAACACCCTCTCTTCTCCCATGAATTCCTCCGGATGGTCAGGATTAACAATTTTTAATCGTTTTGCTAATATGTTTTCTGCCACAAAGCCGGCAATATTCACCGGGTCTTTAGCAGATGAGAATGGCGGTGCGTAACATTGTTCCACCTCGCAAAGGTCTTTTACTTTTCCCCCTTTTCTGATAATCTGTGAGATAATATCAATCCTTTTATCGACACCCTCTTTACCTGCAATCTGGACTCCCAGCACCCTGCTGTCGGAAGGAGAGAAGATTGTGTTGACTGTAAGTTGGGAACTGTCCGGAAAATATGAAGCGTGAGATTGAGAAAAGGTAAAGGAGGAGATATGATCAATGTTCTCTTTTTTAAGCAGTAAAGATGATGCTCCGGTAAAACCTACGGTGAGGGAGAATATTCTGATAATACCTGCGCTTACAACTCCCTCAAAAGTGGAAATATTTCCCATCACGGCATTGTCGGCGGCTATCCGGGCCTGTTTGTTTGCAGGGCCTGCCAAAAGTGAAAGATGAGGTTTCCCGGTAACCAGGTGAGTGGTTTCAATCACATCACCCACTGCATATATATCCGGATCTGCAGTCCTGAGATAGTGATCAACTTTTATTCCCCTTGTAACACCCGTCTCAAGGCCGGCATCCAGAGCCAGCCGGGTCTCAGGTGTCACCCCGGTGGACCACAACACCAGATCTGCCTGCAGCTCCTTTCCTCCGGATGTATACACCACAACCCCGGAATCTCTCTCTTCAATCTTTGTAACGGAATCAGAAAGGATAAGCTCTATTCCGTTAGAAGTAAGCTCATGGTGAATCAAAGCTGCAATTGTGTAATCCACCTGCTGCATAACCTGGCCTGCCATCTCCACAATAGTAACCTCAGCTCCTGAAAGAGTGAGGTTCTCTGCCATCTCCACCCCGATAAATCCCCCTCCGGCAATAATCACTCTTTTAGCACCATTTGTAATCACCCTCTCCCGGATCAGGTCAATATCGGGAATATTTCTTAAAGTCAATACATTGGGGCTTTTTATTCCCGGGATTGGCGGGAGGGTGGGAGATGCTCCCGGCGATAGAATTAATTTATCATAACTCTCATAATATTCCCGTCCCCTGTTAAGATCTCTTACAAGAACTCTCTTCCCGGAGCGGTCGATGGCAATTACCTCGCTCCGGATTCTTGTATCAATGTCGTACCTGTTAGAAAAAGCTGTTACACTCAACAGCAAAAGATCGCCTCTCTCCCTGATCTCTCCACCGATATAATATGGAAGTCCGCAATTGGCAAAAGAGATATGATTACCTCTTTCAAACAATATAATTTCCCCGGATTCATCGTTTCTTCTGATTCTTGCTGCCGCAGTTGCCCCTCCGGCAACTCCTCCAATAATTAGATACTTCATTTTTTTCTGCAAAGTAAATGATAAAAGATAAATATTCAAAATATTTTCTATAGGAAATTTGTTTTATAGGAAAATAAAATATACCTTTGTGAAAATTTTTAGTAATTGATGAAAACAATAAACAAGATTCTGCTTGTATTGACTCTTTCTATGAGTTTTTACTCCTGTGGACCTAAAAGTGCGGAGGGCGGGGAGTCACTATCGGCCGGAAAAGATTCAAAAGTGAAGATTATGAAAACAGTTAAATTGACAAAAGAGGAATTCCTTAAAAAAGTAGTTAATTATGAAAAAAATCCCACAGAGTGGATATACCTGGGCGATAAGCCTGCATTGATAGATTTCTATGCTGACTGGTGCGGCCCTTGTAAAGCTGTTGCTCCGGTTCTGGAGGAGCTTGCTGCAGAGTATGAGGGGAAAATACATATATATAAGGTAGATACAGAAAAGGAGCAGGAACTTGCATCTGTATTTGGTATAAGAAGCATTCCAACACTTATCTTTGTGCCTATGGGTGAAAATCCCCAGATGATTCAGGGTGCTCTCCCAAAGGCCAATCTTAAAGAGGCAATTGAACAGGTACTTTTAAAAATTGATAATAAATGAAAAATCTTTGTACTCTCAGGGACATCTATCATGCTCTTGCAGAAGTTGAGAGTGTGTTCCATAAAAAACACAACCTTTGTCTTAATGAGGCTATGATAATCTGCTCGCTAAAAGAGGGGAGGATGGCCTCCGGAGAGATAGCCGGATTGCTGAACCTTACATGTTCCAACACATCAAAGTTACTCAGATCTATTGAGGAGAAGGGCTTTGTGGAACGGGATCTGGGTGAGAAGGATAAAAGACAGATGTATTTCTCCCTTACCAAAGCCGGTGTTCAGAAACTGATCTCCCTGGAGGTAGAGAATCTGGAACTTCCGGAGATACTGTCAAAATTAATTAAAGAGAATTGAAGACAATTAAAGAGAATTGAAGAGAAAAACTGATTATGGAAATGTTTATAGAAAACCGCAGTAAGTTCAACTTTAGCGAAACAGTTGAACAGATAACCAATGCGGCTCAGACTGCATTATGGAAGATACCCCATATACACGATCTTAAGGAGACTCTAAAAAAGAGTGAGCTGGACGTATTGCCTGTCAAGGTTTTGGAGATGTGTAAACCTTCGCTTTCTTACAGAATCCTCTCGAAGGACAGTGAGAAAATATTTGCATCCATGATGCCTTGCAGAATATCGGTTTACCAAAAAGAGGACGGTGTAACATATATCTCAAGGATGAATGCCAAGGCATTGGCCGGGACACTACAGGGGGAGTCGGCCGAAGTGATGACAAAAGCTTTTAATGAGATGGAGGCAGTAATCGCACCTTTTCTCTACACCCAGCCCTGAGACAGAACCTTTCCCTCTACAGAGAGTTTGATCACCTTTACAGGAATATTGACACCTGACGCTTTTCTCGCATTAAGTGCAAGCTGAAGCAGTCCGCTGCAGCAGGGTACCTCCATTATCAATACTGTGATAGTGTTGATCCCTGAATTAAGAATCATTAATCTGAGTTTATCATGATAGCTCTCCAGATTACTGTCCAGTTTAGGACAAGCTATGGAGAGCGTTTTATTTTTCAGAAACCTTTCGTGAAAATCTCCTGAACTAAAGGCG
>JALNXR010000224.1 GCA_023230265.1 Bacteroidales bacterium
ACAATCAGATGCCAGGAGAAGGTCAGCATCCCTGAAGATGTTTGATGCCGGGTTTTGCAGATGCAGCTGAACAGGCCAGTGGGTAAGCCGGGATAATCCGGAGTAGTTTACCCCTGCTGCATTTTCGTTTGGCAGTGGTTTAGAACTTCGCAGATCCCTCTCCTTTGATCCGGGGCAGGCGGAAGGCATTTGTGGTGAAGTATTGCATCCGCAATTTTTATCTTTGGTCTCTGTCAATTCACTCAGATCGATTCCGGGAAGATTCTCTCTGCACCACTCTACTCCCTCTTTGAACCATTTATCTGCTCCGTGGTTTTTCAGGTGTTTAAGGTGTGCAATTATCACCTTCTCTCCCTTTGTTGATATCCGCTCCATTACGGCTGTTTCATTATAGGGTTCAGCCTCCTTCTCAATTAGTTCGATTGCACCTGTCGGACACTCTCCGATACAGGCCCCAAGACCGTCGCAATAGAGTTCACTAATCATAACCGCCTTGCCGTTTATTAACTGCAAAGCCCCTTCGTGACATCCGGTTACGCAATTACCACATCCGTTGCACAAATCTTCGTCGATATTTATAACTGTTCTTTTCATAAAAAATATTTTTCACAAAAATAATGAGCCGTTTTTCTTAAATATGTAACAAATGATACACTTTTATTATTTTATAAAAAAAAATCTAAAAAATACGGTACAAAATTTGCTGTTAATACTTGTTACAAATTACGGTTGATGAAACACTACCTTCTTTTTGTTCTATCACTTATCCTCTCTTCCTGTTCAGCGGGATACCTTGCACTTGATCCTGTCGGGGAATTTGAGACCGGTAAATATATGGGTAAATGGTATGAGATAAGCCGTCTCCCAAATGACTACCAGCAGGGTCTTGAAGAGAATACACAGTTCTACTCGTTTGATGATGATGGAAATATCTCTCTCGTACTGGAAGGAAGAGTTATTGAGGACAAATCCAAGATTAAACAGGGAAGAATCAGGGCATGGATCCCGGACTCCAGGGAACCCGGGAAGCTCAAGGTAAGCTACAACTGGCCATTCTCCTTTGATCTGTGGATCCTGAGAGTTGACAAAGACTATAGTTATGCTCTGATAGGAGAACCTTCGGGTGAGGCTCTCTGGATTATATCCAGGGAGAGAGGGCTTGATAGTTCTATAGTTAAGGAGCTCAAGGAGTATGCCAAAAAATTAGGATTCCCCGTAGAATATATGATCAGCAGTCTCTCCGAGTAAATCCGGATCTGCAAAGTTTGGAAGTGTAACCTGCAGAAGAGGACTCCTTTCCATCTCTCTCTTTATGGCAAACAGCGCGCTGCTGTTTCTGGCCCATGCCCTCCTGGTTATGCCGTTGTTTACATCCCAGAAAAGCATCTGTTTTATTCTCTCTTCTGCCTCTGGCGATCCGTCAATTACCATTCCGAAACCTCCGTTGATAACCTCTCCCCATCCAACTCCTCCTCCATTGTGCAGGGAAACCCAGGTTGCACCCCTGAAGGAGTCGCCGATTACGTTTTGAACTGACATGTCAGCAGTAAACTGAGATCCGTCCCTTATATTGGATGTTTCACGATAAGGAGAATCTGTTCCCGAAACATCGTGGTGATCTCTTCCCAGTACAACCGGAGCAGATATCCTTCCACAGGCAATGGCTTTGTTCATCTCCAGAGCAATTTTTATTCTCCCTTCCGAATCGGCATAGAGAATTCTGGCCTGGGAACCTACCACAAGTTTGTTTTTTGCAGCCTCTCGTATCCAGTGTATATTGTCATTCAGCTGACTCTTTATCTGGTCAGGAGCATCAGGCAGCATCTTTTCCAATACATCAAGTGCAATAGCATCGGTTTCAGCGAGATCGTCAGGACACCCGGAGGTGCAGACCCATCTGTAGGGACCAAAACCGTAATCAAAGAACAGGGGCCCCATGATATCCTGAACATAGGAGGGGTATCTGAAATCTCCGTCCGGAAGCATTACATCGGCACCGGCCCTTGATGATTCCAGGAGAAAGGCATTACCATAATCGAAAAAGTACATGCCTCTTGCCGTCAGTTTATTAATTGCGGCAACCTCTCTTTTGAGTGAGGATTGTACCTCTTCTTTAAACCTTTCCGGTTCTTTGGCCATCATTCTGTTGGCCTCCTCAAAGCTGATACCGGCAGGATAGTATCCTCCGGACCAGGGATTATGAAGTGAAGTCTGATCGCTACCCAGATCAACCTCAAGATCACTGTCAGCCAGTTTTTCCCACAAATCAACTATGTTCCCCTGGTAAGCAAGAGAGACAGCTTCGTCCCTCTCCCTTGCAGTTTCCACCCTTTTTATAAGCAGGTCAATATCAGTAAAAACCTCATCCACCCATCCCTGGGAGTGTCTGGTCTCTACAGCTTTGGGATTTATTTCAGCCACAACGCCTATCAGTCCTGCTATTACTGCAGCCTTTGGCTGGGCTCCGGACATCCCTCCCAAACCAGAACTCACAAATAGTTTTCTTCTTCCCTTTTTTGCAGTATCACTTTTCATCCTTGCCGCATTCAACAGTGTGATAGTGGTTCCATGAACAATTCCCTGAGGGCCTATATACATAAATGATCCGGCAGTCATCTGACCGTACTGTGAAACTCCCAGTGCGTTGAATTTCTCCCAGTGATCCTTAGAAGAGTAGTTGGGAATCACCATTCCGTTTGTAACCACAACCCTGGGTGCCTCCTTATGTGAAGGGAAAAGCCCGAGAGGGTGGCCCGAATATAGTACAAGTGTCTGTTGATCTGTCATCCGGGAGAGATATTGCATAGTAAGCAGGTATTGTGCCCAGTTCTGGAAAACCGCTCCATTGCCTCCGTATGTAATCAGTTCATGAGGATGCTGCGCCACTGCATAATCAAGATTGTTGCTTATCATGTGCATTATGGCGGCTGCCTGAAGTGACTTGTGGGGATAATCGGCAACAGGTCTGGCAAATATTTTATAATCCGGGCGGAAGCGATACATGTATATTCTTCCGTATTGTTTGAGCTCCTCTGCAAATTCCGGTGCCAGAACCTTATGGTGTTCCCGGGGAAAATATCTTAGTGCGTTTTGAAGGGCCAGAATTTTATCCTTTTTTGAGAGAATGTCTCTCCTTGCAGGGGCATGGTTAATTGTATTATCGTAGGATTTAGGTGCCGGAAGGGTAGCGGGAATACCTTCCGAAATCAATCTCCGGAATTCTTTTACATCCATAATATTAAAAGTTTGTGCAAAAATAAGAAAAAAAGGCAACCAGGGTTGTCTTTTACAAAAAATATCCATACTTTTGCAGTCCTTAAAAAAGGAGGTGTTTGCAAATGATTATAGTACCGGTAAAAGAGGGTGAAAATATAGAAAGAGCTCTTAAGAAGTTCAAGCGTAAATTTGAAAAAACCGGAGCAATCCGCGAACTCAGAAGCAGAAAGACATTTGTTAAAAAATCTGTCAAAAAGAGGGACGAACTTAAAAAAGCCATATACGTACAGGCGCTTCGTCTTAAAGAAGAGTAAAAGCCTCCTTTCATATCAATTCGGATAATAGTGCAATAAACAAGGTTAACCCAAAGTTGACCTTTTTTTTATGCATATTGATATTTTTTTTGTAAATTAGTAGCAAACTAAACCATGGATCTGACAACTGAATTTCTTGACTGGATAAGGATACAGAAGAGATACTCTTCCAGAACCCTGTCGATTTACAGTAAATCTCTGGATGAGTATTATCAGTTTGTGTCAAAGGTTGATCAGGAGAGAGAGGTAGATCTGCTCAAACCACTTCTGATTCGCGGATTCATTGCTAATGGTCTGGAGAACGGCCTCTCTCCCAGGACTATGAATCTTAAGTTATCAGCACTTAGCAGCTACTGTTCCTATCTCGTCAGGAAGGGTGTTCTGGAATTTAATCCGGTCAGGAGGGTGAAACGCCCCAAAGAATCCAGAAGATTACCGGAGTTCTACACAGAGAAAGCTCTGGACGATTATCTCTCTTCTCCCATACCCTCTGATGATTTCACATCCGTCAGGAACAGACTCGTGGTAGAGATGCTCTATTGCACAGGTATGAGAAGGGCAGAACTGACAGGTTTGAGGATATGTGACTGGGAACCTTCCAGAA
>JALNXR010000303.1 GCA_023230265.1 Bacteroidales bacterium
CACAATAGAAATTTATAAAGAAAGTTCGTTTCTAAATCGGACGAAATTCTCATCCATAATGAATTCCAATATTATGGATGGTTCGATTGTTTCCCTCTTCAGGAATAGTGCATCAAATCAAGAACATGGATTTCAGGGCAAGTATGGTACAAGATGGAAATGGATGGTTTCTCAGAAATTATTACTCGGCACAGATGTTTCGGCTAAAGTTACAGATAACTCTCAACAAGAGTTAAGAAAAGATACCACTATCCAAAATGCTTCCTACACATACCTTGACCTGTCAGGGCCAATAAAACGGAACAATTATCAGGTAAGCATTACTCCAAAATTGGAGTATGAATTGTCCAGGTACATAAGTCTCAATACCCGGGTCACGGCTATGATCAACAACACTCAAAGTCACAAGATAGTTGTTGATAACATGACAGGATTGTATGATTACACTCAAATGTATAATTATACAGACCGTTCCAAATTGATTATCCCGGAATTGAGCATGGTAAAAAACCGCAGACAGATCATATTTGTTCTTGGGTTGAAGAGTCAGATAGCAACACAAAGTTTTACTGACTACGATAAAGGGATTGATAGGCAGAGTCGTTATTTCGCCCTGTTGCCAATGTTATCTTTCGAGCAGAATGCTTTGTTGAACACCTCAAGAAGCTTGCTATTTGTCAGATATTCAAGCGGAACATCCATCCCGGGATCCAATATGCTCACACCGGTCATTAACAGCGGCAGTGGCTCATTCCTTACAACCGGAAATCCTGACCTTAAACAGTCTTACTCTCATCTTTTATCCGCCGGACTTAGTTTTATGGAGAACGAGGTTTCTGTTAACACCTCCATCTATGGTTCATATATTACAAATCCGATAATTCTGAGTGGCTTTTCTTTTTTTGAAAAAGACACTATCCTGCAACAATACAATAACTATCAGGCTAAAGCCGGTTCTTATCTGTCGCAGTACACTAATGGAAAAAGCCGATATAGTTTTTCGCCTCAGATCGAGGTTTCGCTTCCTGTGAATTTTCTGGGATCTGTGCTTAGTACGTCATTGCAGTACAGTTACAAAAATCAACCTCTCCTGATAGGTAATGAGATGGTTGAATCCATCCAGCAAAGTGCTGCCCTGTCTCTGAATCTAAAGAGCAATTTTTCACAACATTTTGAATTCGATATCAGTTCTTTAAGCAGTTATTCCTTTAACCGGCGCAGTACCGGTGTTCGCGACCGTTTCTTTAGCGAACAGCTTTCTGTACATCTCAACAGCGTGATCCTGTCGGGGAGGGTAAATATATCAGCTTATGGCAATACATACATCTCCCGTAACCCTTATTACAGAAATACCGACCAGACAATCAACCTGCTGAATGTCTCTTTTAACTATAAATTTTTGAAGGGGCGAAATGCGGCTTTCGGAATATCTGCTCATGACTTGCTAAACTCCGGAACCATTTTCAATACCATAACCTCTCCCCAAAGTCAGACAAACAGTTGGTCGCAGGTTTCCGGAAAATATATTCTGTTTAATTTCAGCTACAAGTTCAACTACAAACGGTCATCAGGAAAGAAAATCAATGACGGGACATATACTTCAAAGATTCAGGATAATGATCAGTGATGATTTTCCACAATGCCAACCGGCTCCGCCGTCTTTCCCGTTCTCATAAATGTTTTTACAGTTTCTTACGGGACACCTTTCGGCAACATGTTTATCTTATGTTACTTATAATCCCTCTAAACTGAACCGCCTCTGCAATGTGGATCGCTGCGATGCCGGCGGAAGAGTCCAGATCGGCAATGGTGCGGGCTACCTTGAGGATTCTGGAGAAACCACGTGCAGAGAGATTTAGACTATTGATTGCTGCTAAAAGAAGTTTCTGCCCGCTCTGATCCGGTCTGCAATATTTTCTGATATCCGCCGGCCCCATGGCAGAGTTACTGTTAATCCTCCCCCCGAACCGCTCCTGCTGAATCAGCCTGGCTGCAGTCACTCTCTCCCTGATTGAACCGCTGCCCTCTCCCATCCCCTGGTTCATAAGTCTCTCCCCCGGAACCGGATTCACCTCCACTATCATATCTATTCTGTCCATGAGCGGGCCGGAGATTCTTGCCAGGTAACGGTTAACTGCATAAGGGGTGCAGATACAACGGTCGCCGGGCTGGCCGTGAAAGCCGCAGGGGCATGGATTCATGGAGGCAATCAGCATAAAATTACAGGGATAGGTGTATCTGTGTTTAAGTCTCGATATTGTGATCACTCTCTCTTCCAATGGCTGCCTGAGAAGCTCCAGCAATCTTCCGGGAAATTCCGGCAGCTCGTCCAGATAGAGTACCCCGTTGTGAGCAAGGGAAATTTCACCGGGGGCCGCGTTCACCCCACCTCCGGTGATTGCGCAACCTGAGCAGGAGTGATGCGGAGAGCGGAAAGGCCGCTGCTTTATCAGCCCCCTGAGCGGCCCCCCTCTCCCTGTCACAGAGTAAATTGTGCTGGTTTCAAGGGACTCCTCCATAGTCATTGGGGGGAGTATTCCTGCGGTGGCCCTGGCCAGCAGACTTTTTCCCGAACCGGGAGGACCTTTCATGAGTATGTTGTGCGATCCGGCAGCAGCTATCTCCAGAGCCCGTTTTGCACTCTCCTGCCCCTTGATCTCGGAAAAATCCGGAATATCGCAACCGGCATTTGCTCTGTCATCTCCGCATCCTGAGGATACTCCCGCTTCCCCGGCGCCTGAGTCTTCATTCCTATTCCCGTAAACAGAATCCGGAACCATATCATTCCAACCAAATATTTCCGGAGAGACAGGGTTCCACTCCTCTGCTCCGGAGAGAAAGGATATAACCTGACCCAAATTCCGCATACCATAAACCTCAATCCCCTCTATAGCAGATGCCTCCTGTGCAGATTTTTCCGGAAATATACACCTTCTAAATCCTGCCTTTCTGGCATTCAATGCAACCGGCAGGGCTCCCGGCACA
>JALNXR010000282.1 GCA_023230265.1 Bacteroidales bacterium
TTTCCGAGACAAATAACATCAATAAAGAAGCTGTTATCAGCTGATATTATAAGAGTTAAGCACGTGGGAAACTTTAAGTGCTACATATCAGCAAATTTTATAACATTTTTATAATCAATAATATAAGGAGAATTTCAAAAACTATAATTTTAAAAACTTTAACCACATCGCTCTATTACAGCCGATTGCAAAATTTGCTGATATGTGCGTTGGTCCCCCGTACTGTTGTTTATCAGGGTAATGCATCGGCATCTCTTCATAGAAATCATGTATTCAGACTGTTAATGTTTACCCTGTTCTATTATTTTACCGGGAGATCCTGTTACTGATTCTCCTCCCAGATATAGACCTTATCGGATCTTCTCAGTTTAATATCTTTAGGGACAGGTACGGAGCAGTATTCTCCCTTAATGCTTTTTTCACTCTTTTTAAGATCCACTCTTATCTCCTTCACCTCAAACTCCGCCACTCCGGTTGTGGGACCAATTGCCATAATGGTTTCGCCGGTCTTTAGCTCTCCGCTTTCTATTAGTATTTCGGCCACAGAAAGGTCTGAGAAAAAGTTGGTAATCTTACCGATATACTTTTTGCGTCTGGTGGCTTTGTTGCCATATACATCACTCCATTCACCCAGTTTTGCACCCTGGTAGTATCCGTCCCAGAATCCTCTGTTGAAAACAGAAGAGACCTTTTCCAGAAGTTCTGATTTTAGTTCTTCTGTATATCTCCCTGTACAGACTGCGTCTGCCGCATCCCTGTATGCCCTGGTAACAATCTTAACATATTCAGGGGCTCTTGCTCTGCCTTCAATTTTCAACACCCTCACCCCGGCTTCAATGATTTTATCCACAAATGTAATGGTAGAGAGATCTTTGGGCGACATAATATATTTATTGTCAATCTCAAGGGATCGGCCGGTCTCCAGATCTGTAACCTGGTACCCCCTTCTGCACAACTGGTAGCAGGAGCCACGGTTTGCAGAGGAGTTGTATTCGTGCAGACTGAGATAACATTTACCTGAAACTGCCATACAGAGTGCTCCGTGGCAGAAAATCTCAATCCTCACCAAATCCCCGGAGGGACCTTTTATCTGTTCGCGGATTATAGTCTCTGATATTTTCTTTACCTGATGCAGATCCAGCTCTCTGGCAAGTACCATCACATCGGCATAACGGGAGTAATATTTAACGCTCTCAATATTGGATATGTTGAGCTGTGTGGATATGTGTACAGGCAGATTATATTCCCTGGCAGCACTAATGACAGCTATATCAGAAGCAATCACAGCAGAAACACCTTCTATGGAAGCGGATTTCAGGAGGTCTCTCATGGCAGGGAGGTCTCTGTCATAGATAACAATATTTAAAGTCAGGTAGGACTTTAACCCGTTCTCTCTGCAGATCCTGACAATCTCACCAAGATCGGCCGGAGAGAAATTATTTGCAGAGTGTGATCGCATATTGAGCTCTCCCACACCAAAATAGACAGAATCTGCACCTCCCTGCACAGCTGCCATAAGCGACTCAAAATTACCTGCAGGAGCCATAATTTCTATGTCGGTGGGGTATGTTTTCTGAATTTTCACTTTTGAGCTTTTGTTTGCTTTTGAGTATTTGATTATGAGTTTTTCGCTTGTGAGTTTTCGCAGTTCTGCTTTAAAAGTTCTTGGATTTTAACTTCCCGGAAAAGCTACATGTTAGCAAATTTTGTAATATACAGACATTGAGGTGTGTAGGGGGTTTTTGAAAAAGTATAGTTTTTTGAAAAATTTATATAGTCCTTATAATGTGCGTTTTATAAAATTTGCTAACACCTGGAACTTCGCGGATGAAGCACTCATCCATTTATTTGGGAAACTTTTGTGTGTGGATATTCCGGTTGAACCATCTGTGATCAATTTTAGTCAGTAAATACCTTATTGTTAAACTGTTTACATTTAAATCGTTCTGCTTAAGTCATTCGTATTTAAGTCATTCGTATTTAAGTCATTTGCATTTAAGTCATTTGCATTTAAGTCATTTGCATTTAAATTGTTCGCAACTAAATCATTCGTTTTAAATAATCCTCAACTTTCTGTAACAAGTCAGATGGTTCAATTTCATTAAGGCAGGCATAATCTCCCCTGTAACACTTTTTATTGCCGTAAACAGAGCAGGGCCTGCACTCAAGTGAAGTCTGAACAGCATATTCTGCCGGTTGTCCAAGTCCGTAAAAACCTGCATACGGGTGGGTAGCCCCCCACACAGATATCACAGGAGTTGAAACCAAAGATGCAAGGTGCATATTTGCAGAGTCCATAGAGATAAAAAGATCCAAATCTTTCATTATCTCCAGCTCCTCCGACAGTCCGAATCTCCCTGCCACAGACTCCACACAGGAGTATTTCTGCTGAAGGGCAAGAAGCCGGATGGTCTCTTCACGTCCGCCTCCAAAGAGGTATATCCTGATTTTTGGATTCTTTGTTAGAGAATCAATTACCTGTTCCATTTTCTCCAGAGGCCAGGCTTTTGCCCGGTGTTTTGCAAAAGGTGCTATCCCTATCTTTATCAGGCTGGTGTTTCTCAGGGTCGTGTTTCTCAGGGTCGTGTTTGTCAGGTTGGTGTTTGTCAGGTTGGTGTTTGGTTTTGATGTTGTCCCGGGGGATAGCTTTTTTTCTGAGCAGAATTTTGAGAAATTTTCTGAGCAGAATTTTGGGGAAATTACTGAGCAGAATTTTGAGAAGTCTACCGGAAGAGTGATACCTGTCTGTTTTAAAACAGCAGCATATCTTTCATATACAGGTGTAAGCTGTTTGAGCTCTTTGTTGTTTTTTGCAGTCAGCCTTCTCTTTTCACCCCGCCCCTTTTTGAGATAGTTGACTGGAATAAATGAGAAGAAAAAGAGAGTTCTCAGGACCCAGGTGCGGGTGACATTATGGATGTCGGCTATATGGGTTGGTTTTTGTTTTAATAATGAGAGCCAGATCCTAAACAGTCCCTTAAAGCCTTTATGCCTACCTTTAAAATCTGCAGGCCAGAACAAGAGGTTTGGAATGCCTGAAAAAAGAGGTTCCATAGCAGGCCTTGATACCATTGTGAATTTATGTTGCGGATTCGAGAGGGCGGCAGCTCTGACAACGGGTGCTGCAATGGCAACATCTCCCAGTGCCGAAAACCTGAAGATTATTATATGTTTTTTATCTCTTTTCAC
>JALNXR010000051.1 GCA_023230265.1 Bacteroidales bacterium
TTACTGCCAAAATACAGAACCGGGTTTATTTCTTACCGCCTGAATAGAGAACCGGGTTGAGTGAAGGGTCATTGTACATCTTCATCTGCCTGTAGGATTTTATCATCTTTGCTCCCGAGGCAATCTCATCCAGCAGGGAGTCAATTGCTCCGGAAAGGTCTTCCCTCTGGGAGAGGAGCTTCTGCAGTTTTTCCGAGCAACGGGTTATGTGGCCGGGCTCGGCATCTCTTCTTAGGCTCTCCTCTCTCATGTGATATATCTTGAGAGCAAGTATGGACAATCTGTCAATAGCCCAGGCGGGAGTCTCCGTGTTGAGCCCGGCCTTATCTTTAACCTTTACATTTCTGTATATATCAATAAAGTACTGATCAATCTGCTCCACTAAATCTGTCCTTTCCTGGTTGGATCTGTCAATTCTTCTTTTAATTTCCAGAGCCTTAACAGGGTCAATATCCGGGTCCCTTATAATATCCTCCAGATGCCACTGAACAGAATCAATCCAGTTTTTCTGATATAGCATGTTGTCAAGAGTGTTTTTTTCGTAAGGATTGTGTATCAAAGCGTCCACATTGTCTGATTTATGATAATCCTCAACCGTTCTGTCAAATATGGCATTGAATCTCTGGCTAAATGTCATGATAATTAGTTATTGTTCTTTTAGTTAGAATTTGTTTCATCTCTCCCTCCGGATCAAAGTCTCTCCGAACCTGATAAGTCTCTCCTTCTGATCAGAAGTAAATCCGGGATTGTCAATGCATGACACTGCATTGCTGAAATACTCCTCAATTGCTTTTTCCGCAGCACTCTTTACACCCAAAAGTTCATACAGTGCAAGAACTCTGCTGATCTTCTCACGGGGAGTGACATCCGGATTGTCATACATCGCAAAGAGCTCTCTTTTACGGGTTGCATCCATCTGTTTAAGTGCATAAACCATAAGCCAGGTCTTTTTGTTGCTTACGATATCACCTCCGATGTTTTTGCCAAAGATTGCAGAGTCTCCAAAACTGTCCAGGTAATCATCCTTTATCTGAAAAGCAAGACCAAGCTGGTAGCCATAATCATACAAACTCTCACACCGTTTTTGTGAAGCATCTGCAATAAGGGCACCGCTTCTGGCTGCACAGGCTATCAGCACGGCTGTTTTGAGTGCAATCATCCCTATATAATCCTCCATTGTGATATAGGGCTCCTGCTCGTAATCCATGTCAATCTGCTGACCTTCGCAAACCTGGGCAGCGGTTAAAGTAAAGAGTGAAAGAAGTTCCTGCAGCTTTTCCGGAGGACACTGTGCCAGGTATTGGTAGGATTTGATACACATTACATCCCCCGAAAGGATTGCAGTGTTTTCGTTCCATTTTTTATGTACGGTAACCTGATTTCTTCTCAGCCCTGCTCCATCCATTATATCATCATGTATCAGGGTAAAACCGTGGAATATCTCCAGGGCCATGGCAGGTGCAATTATTGAATTGTCTATCTTATCGGAAAACAGGTTGTAGGTCATAAGGGCCATTCTCGGGCGGATTCTTTTTCCGCCTATTGACATCAGGTATCTGATCGGCTCATACAACCGTACCGGTTCTTTCCCAAATTCAAGACTAATTATTGCCTTGTCAACAATCTGACATATTTCTTCAAGAGTGTACATCTCTTTTACTTTTTACCTGACGCAAAGCTAATCCTTTTTGTACAATTTTGCATCTTCTTTGTATCTTCGCAGCCGTGGAAAAAGTCAGGACTGAGAATGTAACAGTAGTTAAACACACCGGCAGCCATTACTGGGTGAGTCCTCTTCCTTTGTGGAAACCAGTCTGTTGCGTAATACGTGGAAAGATCAGGACTAAAGAACTTTACACGACCAATCCCATCGCCGTGGGAGATCTTGTAGATTATCAGCCCCAGACAGGAGAAAATGCAGAGGGATATGGTGTAATTACCAAAATACATCCCAGGAAAAATTACATAATCAGAAAATCCGTCAATCTCTCCAGGCAGGCTCATATAATCGCAGCAAATATCGACACTGCCTTTCTGGTATTCACTCTGGCATTTCCGGAAACCATGACTGCCTTTGCAGACCGGTTTCTGGTAACCTGTGAGGCCTATAGGGTTCCGGCAGTGATAATCCTGAACAAGATTGATCTTATGGGTTCTTACAGGGAGGAGACAGAAATTTTTAAGGAGATTTACCGGGGAGCAGGTTACCCTGTGATTGAGACATCTGCAATCACAGGTGAGGGAATAGAAGGGTTACGGGAACTCTGCAGAGGAAAATTATCCCTTATCTCAGGTATCTCAGGGACAGGAAAATCTTCTCTGATCAATAGTCTGGATCCCTCTCTGAATCTGCGCACAGGAGATATATCTGACTATCATCTGCAGGGCAAACACACTACAACTTTCTACGAAATCCATCCGGTAAAAAGTGGAGGTTATATAATTGACACCCCGGGGATAAGAGGATTTGGGCTGATCGAAATGGCTGACCAGGAGCTCAGCCACTACTTTCCTGAGATGCTGAGGGTGCTTGACGGATGCAGATTCTCTCCCTGCACTCATACTCATGAACCCGGATGTGCAGTAAAAGAGGCTCTTGACAGGGGGGAGATATCCCCGGAAAGGTACAGCTCCTATCTCGGCATGCTTCAGGAAGAGACAAAATACAGATAATCAATGAATAAAAAGATACTCAGCCTGGCAGGGCCAAGCATTCTTGCGAACATTACGGTACCTCTGGTGGGGATGGTGGATGTGGCTATTGCAGGACGGCTGGGTGATGCTGCAAGTATCGGAGCTATTGCAATTGCCACAATGTTGTTTGACCTGCTCTACTGGAACTTTGGTTTTCTGAGGGTGGGAACCGGCGGGATCACTGCACAGGCATACGGTAAGAGGGACCTGGAGGGGGCGGCCGGCACGCTGGTACAGGCTGTTGGAACTGCACTCTTCTCTGCGCTCTTTTTGTGGGCTATTCAGTACTTTTTTGTAGAGACAGCCTTTCTGGTGATTGACACCACCGACCAGATCAAACATTTTGCAAAACAATATTTTTACATAAGGATATGGGCCGCCCCCGCAACTCTCTCATTGTTTGCGATAAAGGGATGGTTCATAGGAATGCAGAATGCCGTCTCGCCTATGATAGTGGACATTACAGTCAATGTACTCAACCTGCTGTTTTGTCTCTTTTATGCCATCTATCTGGATATGGGGGTACAGGGGATTGCACTGGGAACACTTACGGCTCAGTACTCAGGAGTTGCAGTTGCCTCCCTTCTGCTCCTGGTTTACTATCGCAAGCTGCTAAAAAGAGTCTCTGTTTCAAAGACCTTCCGTTTCTCTAAAATGAAGAACTTCTTTATGATCAACGGCAACCTGATTGTCCGCTCCGTATGTTTCCTCCTGGTCTATTCGGGATTCACAAGCCTTGCCGCCAAATACGGAGAGACTCTTTTGGCCGTGAGCACAATTATGATGAAGCTTATGCTTCTATACTCCTACTTTGTGGATGGTTTTGCCTATGCAGGAGAGGCTCTTGCCGGCAGATACATAGGAGCAAGAGATCTCTCTTCACTAAAAAAAAGCATAAAACTCCTCTTTTACTGGACAATGGTAATTGCTGTAATATCAACCATTGGTTATACCTTTGAGGGTGAAGCTCTCTTTAGGCTGATGACGAACAACAATATCGTTGTTGAAGCTTCAAGAAGTTATCTGCCCTGGCTGATTGTTATCCCTGTTATAAGCTGCACGGCATTCCTGCTGGATGGCATATTTATAGGCGCGACTGAGTCCAAATCCTTAAGGGATACTATGATCGTATCAGCTATCTCCTTTTTCGCAAGCTACTATCTCTTCCAGGGAATAATCGGACACCAGGCACTTTATCTGGCCTATACAGTTCACCTGATGGTCAGAACGGTTATGATGGCTCTGATGCTTAAGCCAAAAGTTTACGGAAAATTATCCTCCGTATAAATAACAGCAGCATCAGGGAAAAATGCTATAAGTCAGATCCCGTCTCCCGTCCTTGTGGCGGATGACCTTGTGGCGGATGACCTCTAATATCGGGAAGCTACCTTTTCCCAGTCGACTATACTCCAGAGAGCGGTAATATAGTCTGCCCTTCTGTTCTGATAGTCGAGATAATAGGCATGCTCCCAAACATCAAATGTCAGAATCGGAACTAATCCGGATGTAAGGGGACAGCCGGCGTTGTTTTCCTTTATTATGGACAGTTCTCCCTTTTCATTTTTCACCAGCCAGGACCATCCGGAACCGAATAGTGTTGCAGCAGCGTTTGCAAACTCTTTTTTAAAATTGTCAAAAGAGCCCCATTTTGCATCTATTGCTGCAGAGAGGGAACCTTTTGGCAGGTTTGATCCGCCGGGTCTGAAAGAGCTGAAGTAGAATGTATGGTTAAAAACCTGAGCTGCATTGTTAAATATTCCTCCGTCTGACTTTTTGATAATCTCCTCCAGGCTCATGTTCTCAAAGGGTGTTCCGGAAATAAGGGAGTTTAGATTGTTTACGTAAGCCTGATGATGTTTACCGTAGTGATATTCAATTGTGTTTTTTGTTATAACCGGTATCAGCGCATCTGAAGGATAGGGTAACCTGGGTAATTCGTGTTTCATTGTGGTTAGTTTAATTTGTTCACTTTTATTTAAATACAAATATAATAATTTGTATCTTTGGTATGTTCATCATTATTCGTTTTCATGTATAAATATTTATCACTCTGCGTCACGGCTTTAATCCTCTTCTCCGGTACATTTCTTTTTGGCGGGGTCCGCTCCGGTTTTTCCTGTTCCGGGATTGTTCATTCGGATGAAGGTCTGACCGGTGTTTTACAGGACGGCGTAACGCAGGACGGGAGATATTCTGAAACAGGAGACACCTCATATATCTCTGCTGAAAAGGAGAACAATCAGGAGAGGGAGCGAAAGAATATTTTGATTGTATATTCACAAAGCATGGATTTTGAGAGGATGAGAGAGTTCTCTTCCGGCTTTACATCCTATATTTCCAAGAATAAGATTGATTGCTCCGTCCACATTGTCAGAATATCTCAGCCTGAAACTACCGAGGGTAAAATTAAACTTCTGTCAGATATTTTCTCCTCCCGTTCAATATTTAAAATAAACAATCTTATAGTTGCACCAGACAGGCTGAGTTTCAGGATCGTAAAAGCTGTTGACTCCCTGATCCCCAGGGGAATCCCGGTTGTTGCCCTTATGGGTGAAGAACTACCTGTCCCCTCTGTAAGGTACTCCAGACTTGTCCTTGAGTATCCGTTCGAAAAAAATCTTAAACTGGGACTCAAGCTTTTCCCTCTCACGACAAAGGTTTTTGTTCTTACAGACGATATCGAATACGGTAAAATGGAGAATATTCAGGCAAGAAAACTTCTGGACGAGTACAGTAAAGATCTCTCCATCGACTATTTTTTGGTTAATCAGAATAATTGCGAGTCAATAATAGAAACTATAAACTCTTCCGGGGGGAACTCTTTGGTAATACTCTCCTCCTGGCATCTGGACAACAAAGGAAACTATATTTTCAGCAACAATGTCACTCCATTTATCTCCAGAATAAAGGCTCCCGTGTTCGGAATTCAGGAACTATCGCTGGGGTGCGGAGTTTTAGGAGGAGAACTGTTCTCCATGTGGGATGCAGGGTATCACTCAGCCTTCCGGGCAGTAAAAATTCTACAGAATCCCTTCATCAGGTATAATGAGAAATTCGACGGCAGTAAACTTGCCTTCGATTATGATATTGTCAGAAAATTTAACCTGAGAAAGGATTACCTCCCGGCCGGATCTGACTTCATAAACGATCCGGCAAATATGTTTGACAACTATTCGACCGAGATAAACTTTATTATTGCCCTTATTGTTCTGCTGACCTCTTCCCTTGTAGTGTTTGCACTCTACCATCTGAGATATATCAGAGTATATAAAAACAGCCTCAAATTGCAGAAGGAGAATGAAGAGAGAAAAGAGCTGCTTAACAACACTCTGTCTGTAATGAGTGAAGGAGTTGTCTCTTTTGACCGTAACTTCAGGATTATCGATATCAACTCTGCGGCAAAGCTATTGTCCAGATATAGTGGTGATTTTATAGGCAAAAATTTTGAGGAGGTCTTTAATACCTCCCAGCCAAAAGAACAAGAAACTGTTGTAAATCTGCTTGATAAGGTTATACAGCTAAAGAAGAGGGTAAATCTTTCAAATCCTACAAGGATCAATTACAACAACCGGGAATCCCGCGTAATTACAGGAAGCATTTCGCCTGTAGTGGATTCTCAAGGGGATGTTTCTCAGCTGGTACTTGTTTTTTACGACATTACAGACTCTTTTAAACAGAAGCGCTTCCTCAATCTTGCGGTCGAATCCGCCCACTCCTACACCTGGTATTATAATACCTACAACAATAAATTTGTTTTTGACGATCATTTCAGGATTTTTGCCGGAGAGGAGTACTACTCCGAGGTCTCCATGAACTACTTTATCCGCAATATTCATCCTGATGACAGGGAGAAATTTATCTCCTGCCATCAGGATATTATTGAAAGTAAGACATCAGTTTTTATGGTAGAATACCGGATAATGTTCGACCAGAAAAAGGGGTTCGAATGGTGGGAAAGGAGAGGTCTTTCTCTGATTGACACCTCCGCAGAGGGGGACGAGCTATATATCTACGGAATGGACATCAATATTGCCAGACATAAGACAAGGGAGCAGGAGCTGATTGATGCAAGGAACAGGGCAGAGGAGTCGGACCGGTTAAAGAGTGCCTTTCTGTCAAATATCAGTCACGAAATAAGAACTCCGCTCAACGGGATTGTAGGTTTCTCTAACTTGCTTGCTGACAATGAATACTCCCCGGAAGAGAAGATCAATTTTATAAAAGTCATAAATGAAAATGCCAGGTTATTGATGTCGCTCATCAGTGATATTCTTGACCTCTCAAGGATAGAATCAAACTCTATGAGTTTCGATTTTAAACAGGTTAACCTCAACAAACAGTTCCGGGAGATTCTTGCCCACTACAGTATTTACTCAAAGAATCATCTGATAATTACAACTGATCTGCCGGATGTCTCTGCTGTTGTGGCTATTGACGAATTTAGAAATCGCCAGGTAATATCAAATTTGCTTAACAACTCTCTAAAATTTACAGAAAAGGGGCATATTAAGTTTGGCTACCACATCGTAGATGACTGCGTTGAAGTTTTTGTAGAGGACACCGGAAAGGGAATTCAGAAAGATAAACTCAATTCTGTATTCGAAAGATTCTACAAGGTTGATGAATTTATTCCTGGAAGCGGATTGGGACTGGCTATCTGCAAGGCTATTGTGGAACATTTGGGCGGTAAGATCTGGATTGAATCCTCACCCGGAAAGGGAACAACTGTAAAATATACAATAAAGTACAATAAAGAGAAACTGAACACAGAAATCGATCATATTCTGACAACCGGCGACCATTATGATCTGGATGGGATTCAATCCACACCCAAAGATAAACAGCTGAACATCAGGTTGCCAAAAACATTAGAACATCAGAAAGTTATATCCTCACCCAATGATGATAAAACAGAGAAGGTGGAAAAACCGGATATTGAGGTAAGAGGCACTATCCTGATAGCAGAAGATCTGGAGAGCAATTATATGCTTCTGAGGATCATGCTCGCAAAGCACTGGAAGCTCTTATGGGCAAAAAACGGGAAGGAGGCTGTGGAGATGTTTGAAACTCTCTCCCCCGATCTTATTCTGATGGATATTAAGATGCCATTGATGGATGGTCTTGAGGCAACCAGAATAATCAGGGGAAAATCTCCGGATATACCCATCATAGCCCAAACCGCAAATGCTTTTGAATCAGACAGGATAGATGCTTTACAGGCAGGATGCAACGAGATGCTTGTCAAGCCTATAACTGCCCAAAAGCTGAATCAGACTATAGACGAATATTACAAAAAATAATTTTAATCATTTAAATGTAGAGCAAGATTATCATGAAAGATTTAAAGTATCTCAAGCTGCTGTCAAAGAGCTTTCCGACGATTTCTGAATGTACTACAGAAATTATCAATCTTGAGGCTATCCTGAATCTCCCGAAAGGGACAGAGCATTTTCTGACTGATATTCACGGTGAGAACGAGGCATTCGAACATGTGATCAAAAATGCCTCAGGCGTTATCAAAAAAAAGGTAGAGGAGATCTTTGGCCACACACTCAGAGAGTGCGAAAAGAGAGAGTTGTGTACAATTATCTACTATCCGGTGGAGAAACTTTCCCTGATCAATAATAAGGAGAGGGATTTAAATGACTGGTATCGTATGATACTTCTGAGACTTATGAAAGTTTGTGAGAATGTATCCTCAAAATATACCCGTTCAAAGGTGAGAAAAGCTCTGCCCAAAGAGTACTCATATATTATTCAGGAGCTGCTGCACGAATCCTCAAGTGAACCCAACAAACAGGCCTATGTAGCCTCCATTATTTCTACCATCGTCTCAACCGGAAGAGCAAGACACTTTATCATTGCAATCTCAAAGCTGATACAGCGCCTCACAATCGACTCACTTCACATAATTGGTGATATTTATGACAGAGGACCAGGTGCACATATTATCATGGATTTTCTCTGCAATTATCACAATTTTGATCTCCAGTGGGGAAATCACGACATAGTATGGATGGGTGCCGCGGCAGGAAGCGAAGCCTGTATGGCTAATGTGGTAAGGATGTCATTAAGGTATGCACACCTGGCCACCCTGGAAGAGGGTTACGCTATCAATCTGCTGCCACTGGCCACTTTTGCCATTGAGACTTACGGTAATGATCCATGCACTCTCTTTAAGCCCAAGACAGAAGAGGGCGGGGTGCTAAAGCAGACTCAGATGGATTTGCTCTCAAAAATGCATAAAGCAATATCCATAATTCAGTTCAAACTGGAGGGTGAGGTGATCAAAAGGAACAAGGAGTTTGGAATGGATGACCGGAATCTGCTTCATCTTATAGATTTTACAAAGGGAACAATTATTATCAGAGGTATTGAATATCCTCTCAAGGACACAAACTTCCCCACCATTAACCCCTCTGATCCCTATAAACTTACTCCTGATGAAAGGGATCTTGTGAATGATCTGATGCATAATTTTATGCACAGCGAGATTTTACGTAAACATATGCGTTGTATCTACGCAAATGGTTCTCTGTATCTTGTAAGAAACTCCAACCTGCTTTATCATGGCTCTGTGCCCCTGAATCCTGACGGTTCCTTTAAAAGTGTAATGATAAGAGGCAAAGAGTATTCCGGCAAGAAGCTGTTCGACAAGATCGATCAGGTTATAAGGCAAGCTTATTTTGAGGAGGTTATGAGCAAAGAGAAGAGATATTGTCTCGATTTTGTGTGGTTCCTGTGGTGCGGTCCATCCTCCCCTCCTTTCGACAAAGACAGGATGGCTACCTTTGAGAGATACTTTATAGCTGATAAAGAGACCCATAAAGAGAAGAAGGGTGATTATTATTACCTCAAGGACAACAAGGAGACCTGCCTTAAAATTCTTAAGGAGTTTGGTATTGAGGATGAGCACGCCCATATCATTAACGGACATATTCCGGTCAAGAGTTCAAGAGGTGAGTCTCCGATAAAAGCCGGAGGTAAGCTGCTCGTCATTGACGGCGGATATTCCAAAGCCTATCAGCCCGAAACCGGAATTGCAGGTTACACCCTGATATATAATTCACATGGTCTCAACCTGGTACAACACCAGCCCTTTGAGTCAAAGGTAAAGGCCATTGAGGAGGAGAACGACATTATATCAGAAACCACAGTCCTGGAGTTCAGCAACAAAAGGAAGAGAGTACGGGACACAGATATCGGCAGAGAACTTATAAGGCAGATAGAGGATCTGAACGATCTGTTGGATGCCTACCGGAGCGGGTATCTTAAAGAGGATGATGAGTAAATCATAACTCATCTTCGGTTAAACTGTTTTTTTTAACGCTTTTTTCTTTACTTTTTCCAGGGCTTGCGGAACTCCTCCCTCCGGTCGTCGGACATCCTCAGCCTTTTTCCGGAAAAACTTTCAGAAAAAAGCTAAAAAACAGATAATACCTTCAGATGAGTTATGATTTTAAGAGAGTTGTCGCTGAGGGAGCATGGAAAGATCAACGGCGAACGATGACGAACGACGAAATCAACCAAAAGTTTCCCACATAGATATCTATAATAAAAAGGCCAGATTTTTAAGATCTGGCCTTTTTGTTGCTATTTGCATGTTAGTATCAGAATGTCAAGCAAATAGACCATAAAAAAATTGCAGAAACGGA
>JALNXR010000304.1 GCA_023230265.1 Bacteroidales bacterium
CCAAGACCAGCACTTTTTCACGTTTCAGAAAATTATTTCACGGGTGGACTTTTTCACCCCTCCCACATAATAGGTTCCAGATGTCGAAATTGGCTGGTTGATAGTTGCGCCTATGGGATGCTAGTGGATTTGAATAGAGAGGCACTAATTGCGATCAAAATAAGTCGCTATGCGTGCCTGTCCGTGTCAAAGTGAGCACGAGGATATGCTTCTCAATATAATAAACCAGAAGCCAATCAGGCTTGATATGGCACTCACGATGTCCCGTATACGTGCCTGAAAGCGGATGGTCTCGATAACGTTCCCGGAGTGGCACACCCTGCTGTAAAAGAGCAATGATATCATGCAGAAGCTCTATCTTCGCACCACGTTTTTGCATGACTTTGTAGTCTTTTTTGAATTGACCTGTCGCTTTGACTTCAAAGGTCATGTTTGAAGGTCCTTTATGAGACTCTTCATCTCCGTGAAGCCCTTGGTCTTCGCGTCATGCGCAAGATACTCGGCCTCGCGCATCGCGGCACAGGTCTCCGCGTTTGGAAGTTCGCGGGAGATCTCAAACGGTATCCCCTGAACCCGTAGCGATTGCCGGATAAACACATTGAAGGCCGTTGAGAGGCTCATGCCAAGCTCGCTGAACAGCTGGTCGGCTTCATGCTTTATCTCGCGGTCCATCCGCACGGTGAAATTGGTTGTTGTCGTGGCCATGCTCTGCTCCTTAGTTGAAATGACAACATCGTAGTACAAAATGCACACGAATACAAGTGCGAAGTATGTGCAAATGTATAAAAACGGTGCGGGTATAGGGGTAGTAGATGGAAAACACATTAAAAAACTATGTGGACGGGAAACGGGGTCATCAGACCTTAGTTTAGTAGTTAACGGTTTAATGAATTGAAGTTTGGATAGCGGATTATTAGGAGACTTGATTGTGGCAGCATTAACATGTTCTGAGTTTAAAGGAATTTTACTTTCGCTTTATGACGATCTAAAGGTTTTCAATAAATTAAGTGACTTAATGGCAGCTGAGGCTGTGGCAAGCACTTTGTGAGCTTTGCGAACGTGGTTTCAAGATGGGAGTATTTACGAAAGCTGTTTTAGTATTAACCCGCTAAAAAAACAATTTCAATGAAACGCTAGTGAAAGGAAGATTATGAATAAGAAAATTGCTGATTTGATTGTGGCCGCAGAGAATAATGATGATGATGCACAGAATGAGTTATACGATTACATAGGCGAGGATGATTTACCTGTGATCGATAAGAAGCAGATAGTCGACTGGTTGCAAAGGTCTGCTAAGCTTGGAAATACGAATAGCATGTTTTGGCTCGGTCGCTGTTATTCAGAGGGCTTTGGTTTTGCTGAGGATGTTAAGAGTGCTTTTGACTGGTTTCTTAAGTCTGCCGATGCGGGAAATGGATTTGCTGCTGGTAGAGTTGGAGAATACTATAAAGAAGGGAAGATTGTCGCAAGGGATTACTTCAAAGCTATTGATTATTTTGAAAAAGCGATTGAAATTTGCGGGAAAGACTACGGTGTAAGCGATGAAATGGGAGCCCGTATTGGCGATGTGCATAAAGAGGATTTAACGTGGTGGGAGGCAGTGGCTAACCGAAAACCGTCGGTGGTGTATCCTTCAGTTCCATTCTGCGTCGGGAACTATTATTACCTGTTAGATGATCCAGATTTGGATCGGGCTATTTACTTCTACCGCATAGGGGCTGAACAAGGCTACGGATTTTCACAATATGTTCTGGGAAAGTTTTATTATAAGGGAGAGGGTGTTGAAAAAGATCATGCAAAAGCTTTTCAATGGCTTGAGAAAGCCGCGCAACAAGATGTTGCCCCCGCCATGTACTATCTTGGCATGCTGTATGCTGATGATCGGTCAGCGATGTTTAACATGGAAAAAGCAGCTTTCTGGTGGATGAGTTCACTCTTTATGGATAATCGACAAGAAACGATGGGTTTGGCGGAGTTGCAACTCTCATGGTGCTATGCTTTAGATGTCGGTGTTGATACAGATGGCACTGATTTTCCATACGCTAATGCGGATGATTGTGCCGATTATGCTTTATATTGTCTTACATGTGTAAATGACAATTTATCGGCTCGAGATGTCGTGAAAATTGATGAGGACTCCTGGTGGTATAGACGTGTAAAACAGGGAGACGCCCAGGCTCTTTATTGGATGGGAATGTGTTACTCTGAGATTGAGCGAATTGTACCTCCCAATGGTGGTGATAAAAATGAATGCACTCGAGACTGCTTCCTTAAGGCTGCGGAAAAAGAACACTTTGGCGCACAATACATTATTGCCGGGTACTTTTATGAGGGTTATGGCCCAGTTAGTGTTCGCGACCAGGAGGAGGGGCTTCGCTGGTATCGGCTGGCGGCGGAGCAAGGATACCCAGATGCCATAGAAAAATTGGAAGAGATCGAAGCAATGAGTCATCGGTCATGACATTGGGCATTGATCCTGCAGATCACTTTGTGGCCTTTGTACTACTATCATTCATTTTCTTGTTTTTTTGCACGTTTATTATCTCTCACAGAGGCACAGAGTTCTCAGAGTTTTTTGCCCGCGAATCTCCGCGAATGGATAAGGGTATTTCATCCCCACTGCGTGGGGTCGCTAATCGCCTGGAATACCCTTATCATAAGATCACTTTTAAAAACATGACTTGTAATTTTAACATGGGACTCTACGCTTTAAATTTTTAGTGATTAACGACTCCACCGTTCGTTACGGCGTAAAAGCGAAGCTTGAGGCCGGAAACGTGGAGAAAAAATTTAAAGCGCAATATTCGCGGAGATTCGCGAAAAAACAATTGGTTGCCGGCCTGTGCGTAGCACGCAGACATCTGAGCTGGTCTGTCAAGTGTAACAATCATTTTTTAAGCTGTTTTCTTTAGTCTATCTGCGATCCATGAACCATGGCGACTAAGGGATGCAGTATACGTTTTTTCATCATAGGC
>JALNXR010000306.1 GCA_023230265.1 Bacteroidales bacterium
GTTCTACAGGTATGGTAAGCAACAACTCTTTGGTAGCTGTGATCCGACTTCTCAAATGGAAGATTTGGGTGATGACCCTGTTAAGGCTTCTCTATACGGAATCAAGAACCTCAAGTATATGGTAGTCAATATTAATGACTGGCTTGAAGGAAAAGATAAGGATTATTCATACAGAACTGATGTTTATAAAGAAATTACCAATCAGTATTTGAGATATTTGGGACATGTTTCAACAAATATAGGTGGGATTATTGTAAACGAAAAGAAAGTTGGAGATATGTTACCTCATTTCGAAATTGTTTCTCGAGGAAGACAGAAAAGTTCTCTACAGTTCCTGATAGATCAGATATATGATCTGGAATGGCTTGAAAATAAGGATTTGCTGAGAAATCTCCCACTTCAAAATTCACCGAAAGACAATGTTAGGGATAGATTGGCGAATATGATTGTCTCCTCAGGAAAAAGAGTCTTTTTTGGTTCAACAAAAAGTAAAGACCCATATACATCCGGGGAGTGTCTTGACGATATTTACAAACAGATATTCAAATCTCTTAATAGTAAGAATAATCCATCTGAGACAGATATGATATTGCAGAAAGAATTTATAAGGGAGATGATAGAAGTAGCCGGATTATCTAATAAATCTAATGATGGTTTTATCAATTCAATAGTTGATAATTGGGACTCTGAATATTTAAAAAACCTTTTAGGACAGAAACCTCCTCAAGGATTCGAACTATGGGCGGCAATTAACTATGATTTAGGAGAGGTTGATAAAAATATTTTTTACGGTTATTTGGTAAAAACAGAAAAAGCTTTGAAAAAAAGAGTAAGTAAATGCTCCAAAGAGGCAAAACTACACTATGAACTTCTGATTAGAACTATTCAAGAATCAAGACAATAAACAAGGAAACTGATGAAAATATATAAAATTACCACTCTTGTAAGCTTTTTACTTGTGGTCACCTCATTATTGGCAGACAAAAGCGATATACAACAATTATCTGCTTATGACAAAATTTTTAAGGACAAAAAAGTTGAAACAAAAACAGGCATCGTCAATATACACAAGATCGATGACAAAATCTACATTGAATATCCCATCAATTTATTGAATAAAGATATTGTTATGGGAACAACAATAGAGGAAGTTAGCGACATAGGGGATTCGTTTGTTGGTCAACAACCTAATCCCCCTATCTATTTAAAATTCATCATGAACGATTCTATTGTCAGTATTACAGTTAAGGATAATTACAATATGATTAGTGAGGATGAGGATGAAATAAGAAACTCTATTAACAAAAACACTATACCTGCTATATTGCACAATTTTAGTATTTTAGCCTACACTCCAGATAGTTCTTGTGTGGTGTTTGATGCTACACCTTTTTTCCTTAGTGATCATATATTATTCAGGCCTTTAGATCCTAGAGGGTATAATGCAATGGAAGGACTTGTTGTGAGAAAAGCCGATTATATTATTGACAGGTCTATGATAGGAGATATCAGTTCTTACTCGGATAATTTTTCGGTTACATCTTATCAATCTTATAACATAACATCATCATTATTCGGAGTACTTGTTTTGGAAAAAGAGAGGCCATACACTGCTCTTGCCAAAAGATCATTCCTTTTTTTACCTGAGATACTTCACAAACCTAGGATATCTGATCCCAGAATAGGTGTTTATAATGAGATATATAAGAATTTCTCTGCAAAGGAGAATGGGGTTATACAGAGACATTATGCTAAAAGATGGAGACTTGAACTTTCTGATACAGCCGCTTATGTTAATGGCAAATTAGTTGAACCAATAAAACCAATAATGTTTTACATTGATGATAAGTTCCCTTCGACATGGATCAAACATATAAAAGCAGGAGTAGAAAGATGGAACTCAGCATTTGAAAAGATAGGATTTAAGAATGCAGTAGTTGCAATTCCTTTTCCGAAAGATAATCCTGAGTTTGATCCGAATAACCTTAAATATAATTGCATCAGATATGTTCCATTGAATCTGGAAGAAACTTCAGGACCATTCTGGACTGACCCAAGAAGCGGTGAAATATTGAGTGCAAACATATATATTTATCATGATGTTTCGTCATTAATTACTATGACTAGATTTATCCAGACATCTGCTGTAGATAAATCTGTTAGGAGTGTGAATCTTCCAGAATCCATTATGGCTGAATCTCTGGAACATGTTGTGGCACACGAAATTGGACACTGTCTTGGTCTTGCCCACAATATGGCAGGATCAGCTTCATATCCTGTGGATTCCTTAAGTTCTCCTACTTTCACCCAAAAATTTGGTACTACATCTTCAATAATGGATTATTGCAGCTTCAATTACGTTGCCCGTCCAGGAGACAAGGAACGTGGGATCAAACTAACACCTCCTGTTTTGGGAGTCTATGATTATTATGCTATTAAATGGTTGTACTCTCCAGTTTTATCAGCCACCCGTCCCGAAGAGGAGCTAGAAACACTGGATAAGTGGATTAAAGAAAAACAGAATGATCCTATGTTTCGTTATGGTAAAGAGCAAAAATATATTAATTATGACCCGACTTGCCAGGCAGAAGACCTGGGTAATGATGCGGTAAAATCTGCAAATTATGGTATTGAAAACTTGAAAACAATTCTTTTAAATGCGAATGAATGGCTTGGAAGTGAGGACCCCGAATATAAATTTAGGTCTCAGTTATATTCACGTTCAATTTTTGAGTTTAATAAATATGTCGGTCATATTCTTGCAAATGTAGGAGGTGTCTATATTAATAAGAAACTTGATGGTGATCCTTTTGATTATTACATTCCTGTTTCCCGGGAGAAACAGAGAGAATCTTTGTTGTATCTTTTTAATCTGATAGAGGATCTGAGTTGGATGGATAGAGAAGTTCAAAAGGATGAAATAGAAATCATGGCATCAATTTCTGATTATTGCAGAATTTTGTTAATTCCTAAA
>JALNXR010000305.1 GCA_023230265.1 Bacteroidales bacterium
AAGATGGGCTGAGAATATGTTGCATTTGAGGTAAACCCGAAATCTTTATTGTCAAGTATAGATCGTTGATTCACATTTATGACAGTGTCAATGCTGGAAACATCATAGTTATAAGTTGATATTTTTCTGCTTGTGGAATAGTCAAGTGATATTTTTATATTGATACCACTTCCAGATTTTTTAAATTTCTTTGTAAGACTCAAATCAACACCCCCGTTGTTAACATCTGTTCTCCCATATTCTTCGCTATGACCATAATTAATAGTCTCGCCCTGTGAGTTTTTTGAAGTATAATCTCTTGTTTTATTGAGATCATTTGTCTTTTTCAAGTAGTTGACTTTTGTTACTATCAGAAAATCTGCCCCTGAATTCATGGTATAACCCGCCATAAATTTATGAATGCCATTTTTTGAATTTTCAGAATTAATCTGATCATCTATTAAAATATTATCCGCCAAATAATTTTCTTGATAAGTTTCTGTATTTAACCCTTTATCTTCTCTATTGAAGATATAAGAGAAATCAGATTTTATACTTTTCTTATTTTTTTTAAAAGCAATATTCGTATTAGCCCCGACATTATAACTGTTTGTATTTCCGGTTGATGTTGAAACAGATTTAGGGATATTTGCAGCTGCACCTATAAAAGCATATTGATTCTGCTTGTTAAATTTTGCTATCATGTGATCTGTTTTGTACCTCCTCTTTAATCCTGCAATTGCATTGCTATTACCCACCCAACCATTTATCTCATCTTTCGTTTTCACATCTGCAGTCTTTACCGAATTACCATCATCAACTCCTAAAAAAACCGATTCTTCAGATCTTTTATCAAATACTTTCACATTTTGTACTAATCTGGCCGGTAAAATTTTTGCAACATAGGCGGGATCACTTGTAAAAAATGTTCTTCCATTTAATGTAATTTGCTCAAGGACTGAGCCATTAACAGTAATTCTTCCATTTTTATCGATTGCCCAACCTGGTAGTTTTCTTAAAAAATCTTCAAGCATATCTGACTCTTTAATATCAAAAGCAGATGCATTGTATTGAATTGTATCCCCAATCATCTTAATTGGTATTGCCGATGCCTTAATTATTGTTTCTTCCAACACAAAAGAGTTCTCTTTCATATATATTATGCCCAAATTCTTTATTGTATCTATTTTATCAAGAGAACTACTATTATCTATAAAATTTATATTTTTAATATTTTCAGATTGGAATCCCATGTATTCTAATACTATGTCGTACTTATACCATGGATTTAATTTGGAAAAAACAATCTTCCCGTTTATGTCGGAAATTGCATAATTATATACCTCTTTTTTATTATTAACTTCATTATTTTCATATCTGAAAAGTGAAGCTGTCACAAATTCAAGTGGTTGATTATTTGCACTATCTTTTACGTATAAATTTATCTGAAAATTGGCAGTTATTAATTTTTGTGATTGTACTGAGCTTATATTTTGTGAAAAAATTGAAGTCATATTAAAAAATATTAGTACAATGACCAATTGCTTGTTGATATTTTTCATACTAACATTATATTATTCCTTGAGTAAAGAAACTATTTTACATAGTGAAAGAATTATTGCATCTTCTATGGAAAAGGTTCCTGCCTTTGCCTGCCTGATAGCGGGATAAATATAATAACAAAATCAATTGATTTATAGCCTCTTAGACCGCCGTGCGAAAAAGTACGCTTTTTTCAAACATATCATACAGATTAACAGAAACATAGCCCTTGACTCCGAACGAAAAGAAACGCTCCGAATTTACAATTCCAGAAAATATAAGCGATTTTTAAAATTTTCTTTATTGGCAGATTTTCCAAACAGGAGCGTTTCTTTTCGTTCGGAAACGACAGATATATCCCTACATACTAATATGATAAACACTAAAAAAGCGTACTTTTTCGTTCGACGGTAAAAACCCTTTGAAATTAAAGATTAAATTACTTATTTTTAGTGGAGTATATAATCTATTAAATAATTTTTATTATGAAAAAGATTTTTAAACATATAACAGTAAAAATTTTGATCAATATTAAATGGCTATTAATAGTATTATTTCTCCTTCCTGGTCTGCACCTTAATGCCCAGTTACTGTCAATTAAGGACACTACCGAATGCAAAATAGTCCTCAGTGAGTTCTGCAAAGGGAACAAACTCTCTGTTGACACAATGGAACAGCTTAAGGGGATATACTTTTTTTACTTTAAAGAACAATACAGAATTGCTATGAGTATGCCAGAAGGAGCACATATCTCCCCCTCTTCTCCTGAAGCTATTGAATGGCAAAAAAATAACGCAAATTGTATGAATAAGATCACTGAGCTGCTTGGTAAAAGGCTTACAACAAAGCTGGAGGATTTTATCTATGATTACAACCTTAAGAAAAGAGAAGCGAGAATTAAGGAACAGAAAAACCGAAAAAAGAGATGAGAGCCAAATTTTCTTTTACGCTGGTTTTACTGCTATTTGTAATTATTTGTAATGCGCAGGAGAGAAACAGCTACTCGGTAAACGGGGTTGTCGGGGATGGATATAATGAACCGTTGTTTATGGCCAGTGTTGTTTTGAGAGACAAATACAACAAGCTCCTTGCCATAGCCTCCACTAATGAACGGGGTGAATTTGCCATATCAACCCCCGACACCTCAAAACCGGGTTATTTGATAGTATCACTGGTTGGATATAGTGCCTACAGGAGGGAGCTTGTGTTTGGCTCTGCCAGGAATCTGTCATTGGGGACAATAACATTAAAAGAGAATGCAGTGCTGGACTCTGTGGTAATCACCGCTCCAAGAATTATCCGGACCACCGACGATGCGTTTATCTATGATGTGGAGAAAGATCCGGCTGCAAAAAACACAAAAATATTATTTCTGCTTGAAAAGCTCCCGTTTATAGAGATCGGACACAACAATACCCCCTCTATTTTTGGAGGAAGCACAAAAATAAAATAT
>JALNXR010000028.1 GCA_023230265.1 Bacteroidales bacterium
GTAAAAGTGGGATTCCTGAAAGAGTTGTTTATCCACCAATTTACCTCCCAATGCCCTGTGATTTTATATGTTGCAGTAAAACCGGCATAAATGCCGTTTCCATAGCTTAGAAACTCCTCTTCACCTGCAGCAGGAGCTGTATATGTGTTCGAGGATAGGATCCCGGCAGAAAACCTCCATTTATCAACTATCAGATTATGTTTGAGATAGATTCCGGGAATATATCTTGACAACCCCCTGGTATAAAAAATATTCTTTTCAAACAAAGCTCTTTTCTCCTTTTCCAGAGATCTTCCGAGCACTGTACTTGAGATACTTTCCATCCGTAATTCTGATCCTGCTATTGTTACTCCCGCATTTCCACCCCAACTGTAAGCAGCTTCCAGATTAACTCCTGTAACATTGTTCCTGTGGTAGTTGTGGCCGGTGTACCACTCCGGAGATTCATACCTGAATAGTTCAAACCGGTCGTAATGTATTCTTGTACTCAGAGCTATTCTCACCTCCAACCGTTGCTTTCTAAGCAAATATTCCAATGAAGATAAAAAGAGCCTTGTTTGTTCATATTGAAAGGGATAGGCAGGTGTGTAGAAGCTATAAGCCCCAAAATCCTTTGCCTGATAACCTCCTGAAAAGGAGATAGTGTGTCCCCTGGCCGGCCGGTATGATACATTTGTATAAAAGCTTCCGGTTTTAAAGTCCCTGTTTTGGGAATACCCGCCGGATCTGGTATATCCTCCGCCGGCCACTCCCGAAAGTTTTCCTGATGAAGATGAGAATGAGAGATTTGCACTACCTCTAAGATATTTAAAGTCGCCTGCTGACAAAGAGAGGGACAATTCGTCAGAAGAAGGGCTTTTTGTAACAATGTTTACCGCTCCGGCAAAAGCTGCAGAGCCTCCTGCCCAGGCAGCCGGCCCCTGCAGGACCTCAATTCTCTCTATTTGCGTTATATCTACTGGTATATTAAGAGAATGATGCCCTGTCTGCGGATCAGTAAAGTTTATGCCGTTTATCAGGATAATTGTCTGATCAAAAGTTCCTCCGGAAATGTTAACATCGGCCTGAACCCCTTCCTGTCCGCGGCTTCTCAGATCGACACCCTGCAGATACCGGAGCAGATCAGCAAGGTTCTGGACAGAAATTTTCTCAATTTCAACCTTGTCTATTGCTGATATCACCTTTGCAAGGGGTCTGAATGTGTTTGTTCTTCCGGCGGTTATAACCAACTCATCCAGAATTCTCAAAGAATCTTTACCCTCAAATGAATTCTCCTGTCCGTATCCGGGACAGGATATAAATATTAGAAACAACAGTGCCAGGGAATTTTCTTTAAGGCAGTTCAGGAAAAATAAATTAAATCTTATAATAAACATTCGCCATTCTCTTTTCTAAGTGTACTAATGAAAATCAGCCCACAAAATTGTCATTTTTTAATTCAGCATCAAAAAAAGTGATAAATTTGGAAAGCACAAAACAGATTAATTTATGAAGATTAAATCATTGATTGTTTTTATGATTATTTTCCCCTCTGTACTGGTTGCACAGAATCCCACACTGGAGACAATTTTTCAGAGGAAAAGCGTAAGAAGCTACACAGAGAGGGCAATCTCTCTGGACACACTAAAAATTCTGGTAAAAGCCGGAATGGCAGCCCCCACAGGTATGAACAGACAACCCTGGGAATTCGTTGTGATATACGGGAAAGAGGAGATGAAGAGACTGGCGGAGAAGATTCCCGGGATCAAAATGCTTAAAGAGGCTCAGGCAGCTATTGTCGTGGCAGGTAATCCTGAACTTTCGCAGTTCTGGTATGAAGACTGTTCGGCTGCAACCCAGAATATCCTGCTTGCCGCAGAATCTATGGGACTTGGTGCAGTCTGGACCGCAGGTTATCCTATTGAGCAGAGAATGAATCAGATTGCTGATGCTCTCGCAATTCCCCTGCCATATCGTCCGCTATGCCTTATACCAATAGGTTATCCAAAAGGGCCTCAGCAACCCAAGGATAAATGGAAAGAGTCCAAACTGCATATTAACCGTTGGTAAATGCATATTGATGGTCAGGAAAAGAGTGAATCCTGTATCAGAGTTATAAAGACCGGATATAACCCTCAATGACAAGAGGGAAGTAGAGTTGTTCCAGCCTGTGGATCTTTTCTGCAAGGGTATCCGGAGTATCATTCTTATCAATGGTGCAGAGAGCCTGGAAGAGAGTCTTTCCCCGGTCATACTCTTCATCAACAAGATGGATTGTTATGCCTGACTCTCTCTCTCCTCCTTCAATAACAGCTTTGTGAACATTCATACCGTACATCCCCAATCCGCCATATTTCGGAAGAAGGGCGGGATGGATGTTAATCACCCTGGAAGGGAATTTTCTGAGAATTCTTTCGGGCATTTTGAGAAGGAATCCCGCAAGAATAATAATGTCAATATTTTTTCGTGCAAGTATGTTGTCAATAATCAAGCTGTTGGATAAATCGTTCCGGTTAAATACTACACTTGCTACCCCAAACTTTTTTGCTCTTTCGATCACAAAGGCATCCTTTTTGTTGGATAGAACCAGTGAAACCGATAAAGCTTCGTTTGTACCAAAGTATTTAATAATGTTTTCCACATTGGTGCCTGACCCGGATGCAAAGAGGGCTAATCTTGCAACATTCATTGAATAAGTTATTTTGTCGGCAAAGATATTAAATATTACTTAAAACGGTCATTTTTTTATATTTATACTATGTTTTTACTATTGCAGAGAATCAGCATAATATAATTTCACTTTACGGAAATTTTCTTTTTTTGATTTTTTTAGCTTTCTTTGCAAACTAATTTTGAACATTATTAATTATTAACTAATTTTATTAATCATGGCAGACATTAATGCAAAGGTTAAAGCCATCATCGTTGACAAGTTGGGCGTTGAAGAGTCGGAGGTAACTCCTAATGCAAGTTTTACTAACGATTTGGGAGCAGATTCACTTGATACCGTTGAACTTATTATGGAGTTTGAAAAAGCATTCGGTATGACTATTCCTGATGAGGCAGCTGAAAAGATCTCCACAGTGGGTGACGCTATCGCCTATATTGAAAAGAACGCAAAATAACTTACCCTGGCAGGCTATGGAATTAAAAAGAGTTGTAATAACAGGAATTGGCACTATAAATCCTTTAGGTGACAATATCAGGGATTATTTCGAGAATCTGGACAAGGGTCTCAGCGGAGCCGGAATGATCACCCGCTTTGACACATCTCTCTTTAAAACAAAGTTTGCCTGTGAGATCAAAAATTACAATCCGGGTAAATATGGCATTGACAGAAAGGAGGAGAGAAAGCTGGATTTCTATACCCAGTTTGCCCTAATAGCGGCGGAACAGGCAATAAAGGACAGCGGACTTACCCCTGAAACGGCAAATCCGGAAAGAGTCGGCGTGATACTTGGATCGGGAATTGGTGGAATAACCACTTTGTTTAATGAAGTAGAGGGCTATTTCGAGGGAGGTAAAATCCCGAGGTTTAGCCCTTTTATTATTCCCAAGATGATTCCTGACATTGCTCCCGGTATCATATCCATGAAATATGGATTCAGAGGACCTAATTATGCTACCGTATCTGCCTGTGCTTCATCCACTCATGCAATGATTGATGCATTGACACACCTCAAACTTGGCAGAGCTGATATTATCGTTACCGGAGGATCTGAAGCGGGCATATCTGTCCCGAGCATAGGGGGATTCAACTCTGCTCAGGCTATCTCTACAAATAACGAGGAGTACATGACAGCATCCCGTCCCTTTGACAAGACCAGAGACGGATTTGTTATGGGAGAGGGATCCGGTATACTTATATTTGAAGAGTATGAGCACGCAAAAGCCAGAGGGGCAAAAATATATTGTGAAGTTGCCGGAGGCGGAATGACTGCCGATGCATATCACATCACAGCTCCCCATCCGGACGGACTTGGAGCGGTGAATGTCATGAAACTTGCTCTTAAAGATGCAGGAATGTCAATTGAGGATATTGATTATATCAATGTTCACGGAACATCGACTCCTCTGGGAGATACTGCTGAACTCAAAGCTGTTAAAAATCTGTTCGGAGAATATGCTTACAAGCTCAATATAAGTGCTACAAAATCCATGACCGGTCATCTTCTGGGTGCAACCGGTGCTATAGAGGCTCTTGCTTGTTTGCACGCAATAGTGGATAGTATTATTCCCCCGACAATTAATTTCAAGGTAGAGGATCCTGAGATAGATTACAATCTCAACCTTACCCTGAACAAAGCCCAGAAGCGGGAGGTGAGAGCAGCCCTCAACAACACTTTTGGATTCGGAGGACACAACTCCTCTCTTGTCCTTAGAAAAATCCAGGAAAAGAGATAACCTAATCCTGAAAATCCGGGATAGGTTGTTTATAGTATTTACAGTGAAATATTTACAGTGAAAGAGGCCGGTATTGCACCGGGCTCTTTTTTATTAAACTAACTTTGCGTCTGGTATCAGCTAAGAAAAACATTGGCTCCTGAAAAGTGGATAGGAGCCGCCGCAAGGGTGGGAAAGGGGAAAAACAGGTCTGTGAATCTGTCAGGGAAGCACGGAATAGGTCATAACCAGATGAGGCTTTCTCTGGTCGTTGTTTCCGTTAAGCTTAGCTTTAAAATAAACAACATTGTCAACCAGGTATGATACCTCCCCGGTATAGGAATTACTTAACTGTGTGATCGGGGTGATCCAGGTCTTAAGCTCCTTTCCGGTTTTTTTGCCTGTGAGTATTTTCTGGATATAGGAGCTGATGTTTAGTGAGTAATATTGCTTTGACCTGTTGTTAGTACCTGTGGTAAGAATATTTATATCGCTTACAGGCTGGTAAAAAGGCTGATTGTTGAACAGGCTGTTGTTATTTCTTGTTGACAGGAAAAGCTGTGTGGGGTACTGGCCCATTAAGGTGTACTCCTCCGGAAACTCGTATGGGAGCCGCAACTCAGCTTTTGCTACTACAATCCTGTCAGGAGAGATGCCCTTGTCTTCTGCCCAAAGGGTCATATCCCTCCTTACCTCCTCAAAATCAATGTATGGTTTTATCCCTGCCAGCCCCTCCAGCATTATCTTGCCCTGCGGGGTTGCACTTTCCAGACCTGAAGAGCTGTGCGAGTACCTGTTCATATAAGGAATATCGGAAGGAACATAGAAATAGAGCAGGCTGTCTTTGTCTATTAGTGAATCAACTTCAACATGCCGGTATTTAAGTTCCAGATATACTTTTGAAGGATCAATTATATTGAATCGCCCGCCACTGAGAGATCCGGGCAGTGGTTCTGTGGTGATTACAAATCCTTTAAACCTCTGTGCAAAAAGTTTTGTACTGTCACGCTCCTGTTGGGTAGAGGAGAGAATCTCCTGTGCAAAATCAAGAGAGAGGTTCATATTGAGAGTGTCTGCTCCGTAATAGGTAGCTGTCCCCAGGTTGATGGGTGTTGATTCTATGTCGTTAACAGAAAGCGAATTACTGTAAACTGTGGTTGAGTCTACACCTTTTTTGAGTTTGTAAAGATATATGTTCTGAGGTATGCTTTCCTCACTTGCGTCAAGTACAAGCTTTTGGGAAACAGTAATATAAAGCTTAAATGATATAGGTGCCGGATTATCACCGTAGTCGTTTTTTATTATGGTAGGGGCAAAGTGAAAGAGAGCATCAGATGTAACTGTTCCCAGTTCCTGATCCTTATATGCTCCCACAATCAGATAATCGGGAAATATGGTTTGTAAAGAGTCTGCCATCTTCATCTGAACAGGCACCTGAATAGTCATGTTCTCAACCTTGAGGTTGAAGTCTCCGGGTACTACATCGCTCCCGAGTGACTTGTCCACATCTATACATGAACTTATCATCAGGGTGGCTAATATTGCAGACAGAAAGAGAAGAGAGTTGGCGGAGAGATTCCTTATTATCATTTTTTTTCGAGGATTTTATCGTAAAAATTTAAATACTCCTGTATATAGGCGGAATCTTTCTGAGATATATCGGTATAGGGGAGGAGAGGTATGGCGTTCTTACTTATCAGATCAGAAAGCTCCTGGTTTATCTCCCCACTTCCCATTATTATTCCGTTTGAATACATTACAGCTAGTTTAGCAAGATTTGTGCCATTGGCGGGTGTCAGGGGCTCGAGATCTTTTGCCTTTACTCCGTGCATTACCGCTTTTGTCCGGATGCTCTCTCCAAATGTCAGATCTTTCTGGTCGTCATACAGGGATATAACAACCTTGCTTTCGCTGAAAATGGGATCATCCTTGTAGGACTTCCTGAGATAAAGCGGCAAAAAGTGAGAGATCCAACCCTGGCAATGGATCAGATCGGGTTTCCATCTGAGCTTTTTAACAGTTTCCAGAACACCTCTTGCAAAGAAGATCGCCCTCTCATCGTTGTCCTTGAAATATTCACCCTTATCATTTACAAAAACATATTTTCTAAAGAAATAGTCTTCGTTATCGATAAAATAAACCTGCATTCTGGCGGAGGGTATTGAAGAGACCTTAATAATAAGAGGTCTGTCAATATCATTTATTATGATATTCATCCCGGAAAGGCGGATAACCTCGTGTAGCTGGTTCCTTCTTTCGTTTATTATACCGTATTTTGGCATGAATGAACGGATCTCGTAACCCTTCTCCTGTACACCCTGAGGCAGGTATCTGCCCACAGTGGAAATTACAGACTCAGGCATATACGGATATATTTCAGAGCTGACATAAAGTACTCTTAAAGGTTCACTCATTTTTAGAATTTGAAATTTTTAGGCAAAATCTCTACAAAGATAATAAAATTAATTTAATTGAACAGAATTATATATCTTTGAAGGTTGGTACATTATGAGGAAAAGAGAAAAAGGCATAATTCTGAGAAGGCTTATCCAGTCTTATATCTCCTCGGTAATAAGCATTTCCCTGGTGCTGCTTATTGTAGGCCTTATAGGTATTCTGGCGGTCAATGCCAAATCTGTATCTGATTACTTCCGGGAGAGTATAAAGCTGTCTGTGATATTTGAGAGCTCCACAACAGAAGGGGAGGCAATGAAATTTTCAGACGAACTCTCATCAGATGAATTTGTTAAAAAAACCGAGTTTATATCCCGAGAAAGGGGAACAAAAGAGATGCAGGAGCTTCTGGGCAGTGACTTCCTTGAGGTCTTTGATTTCAATCCGGTACCTCTGTCGGTGGACATACACCTGAAAGCGGATTACTTAAACAGCGACAGCCTGGAGTTGATCGAGAGCCGTCTTATGGAAAAAACGGGTGTCAAGGAGGTGGTATATCAGCGTTCTCTTATTGATATAATAAATAAAAATATGGAGAGGATATCCCTGGTCCTGGCAGTTCTTCTGGGATTGCTGCTGTTCATTTCATTTGTTCTGATTAACAATACAGTGAGGTTAAATGTGTTTGCAAAAAGATTTACAATCAAGACAATGAAACTGGTTGGCGCTAAGAGATCCTTTATAAGAAAACCTTTTATAAAAAGAGCAGCCCTTCAGGGTCTGGTTTCGGGGTTGATATCCGCATCTCTGCTTTTGCTGATGCTGTACTTTGTAAAAAGGGATCTCCACGAGCTATACCAGATCTTCGACACAAGACTGCTCCTGTCTGTTCTTGCCGGGGTTGTGGCCACAGGTATGCTGATATGTGTTGTTTCTACCTATTTTGTTGTGAACAAGTTGGTTGCAGTGTCGGCTGATAAGATTTACTATTGATAACATAAATATTGGCAAATAAATAAATGAACAAGAGAGAGAAATATATGAGCAAAAAAGAGAAAGTAGAAAACGAAAAATTTGCTATGCCCGCAAAAAACCTGTTATATATTCTGGCAGGACTTCTTCTTATGATTGCCGGATACCTTCTGATGACCGGCGGTGGGAGCAAGGATCCCGCCCAGTTCGACGGAGAAGCAATGTTCAGCTTCAGACGGACAGTAATCTCCCCGCTGCTCATACTGGCAGGTTTTGCAGTTGAGATTTTTGCAATAATGCACAAACCGCGCAAGGTATGACAATCTGGGAGGCCCTGATTCTGGGAGTTGTTCAGGGACTTGCCGAGTTTCTTCCGGTGAGTAGCAGCGGACACATAATTATTGTCAAGGAAATGTTCGGAATTGAGACCAGGGATCTCAGCTTTGAGGTTGCTGTTCATGCAGCTACTGTACTCAGCACTCTGATCGTCTTCAGAAAGGACATAGCGGGGCTTTTACGGGATCTGCTGAGATTCAGAAACAATTCCGGAACACAATATATATTCAGGATACTTGTCTCTATGATTCCCGTAATGTTTGTGGGGCTGTTTCTTAAAGATTACGTGGAGCAGCTCTTTGGTGAAGGGCTTCTGGTAGTGGGTGTGGCACTGCTCTGCACTGCACTCCTCCTGTTTTTCTCCGGGAATAATCCGGTAGCCGGGGAAGCATCAGATAGAAAAATGTTAAAAAATTCCGGAACAGGAGATATTACATTCAGGAGTGCTTTTATAATAGGTGTAACTCAGGCAGTTGCAGTGATTCCCGGACTCTCCAGATCCGGAGCTACCATATCAACCGGATTGTTGCTTGGTATAAGCAGGGAAAAGATAGCCAGGTTTTCTTTTCTGATGGTTCTGATCCCTGTTTTGGGAGAGGCATTTCTGCAGCTGATTTCCGGCGAAATGGGAGGAGAATCCTCGTCTGCAGGAGTTGTGGCGATATCTGCAGGTTTCTTAACCGCTTTTATAACAGGGCTCTTCGCCTGCAAAGCTATGATATCACTGGTGAAAAAGACAAAACTCACCGGATTTGCCATTTATTGTACAGTTGCAGGACTGTTTTGTATAATTTCTCAACTCTTATTCTGATGTCAGAAATGAGAAATCTTCATTTTTTTGTCTCCGATGTTCACCTCGGACTAAAAAGATTTGATCCCCGTGAGAGAGAGGAGAAATTCCTGAGTTTTCTGGAAACTCTTCCCGGAAACACCTCTTCTTTATATTTGCTTGGGGACATATTCGACTTTTGGTTTGAATACCGGTTTGTTGTCCCAAGGGGATTCACAAGGATTCTTGCAGCACTCTCAAATCTTGGGAAAAAGGGGGTTGATGTAATCTTTTTTAAAGGCAATCATGATATGTGGACCTTTGGATACCTTGAGGAGGAGACCGGTTTGAAAATAATGAAGGAGCTTTCTGTTTTAGCAATAGGAGGGAAAAAATTCTGTCTTGCCCATGGTGATACACTTACATCAGCCGAACCGCTTCATAACCTGAGTCAGAAACTTTTCCGCTCCAAATTCTTACAAAAGATGTTGTCAGCCATCCATCCATCAGTCACATTCTCATTTGCACACCGCTGGTCTGAGAACAACAGGGTTTCCAGGGGAGAGCCGATACCTTTCAGAGGGAAAGAGGATCCGCTTTATGGGTTTTCGTGCGACTTTGAGAAGAGAGAAAGGATGGATTATTTCATCTTTGGACATATGCACACCCCTGGTTCGGTCATAACTCCTCAGGGAGCCCGGATGTATATCCTGGGAGACTGGTTAAGAGGGTGCGAATATCTCTGTTTTGACGAGATCTCAGGAGAGATCAGCTGGAAGAAGGGTTAACCGTTGCAGAAATCTTTAAATCTGCAAAAATGTTGAAGGTCTGAGAGATTAAACTGTTTAGTTGTAGAAAAGGGAGTAATAGAGATAGTCAAAGGAGCCATTGTAATACATGATAACCAGCTCCTCTGTGGCACGGTCCTCTCCGAATCTGTCATAGGGTTTTTTGAGATCGGAACCGAATATTTTTGCCACACCCTGCCAGAAACCTGCAGTAAAGCCACCCTTGTAATTTCTTATAAGGTAATAGGAGCTCTGACCGACCTCCCTGTCGATAAGCTTAAGCAAGAGCCTGCCCTGGGAGAAGGTCATATTTCTCAAGGGTTTTTCAAACTCCCTGAAAAGCTGATCCTCAAATCTGTTGATAAATTTTTCCCTCTCCTTCCTTGAAAAATTGCTGAAGTTGATTATGCTGTCAGCCTCTACTATCTTTGCCTTAGCAGTGAGTGCATAGGGATAGGTCCTCTTAAAGTTATACACCAACCGGTAGTACTCTCTCCATTTTCTCTCCCCCATTCTGCCTTGCGGGCGGGAGAAGAGATAGAGATCCCTCAGCCGGATCTGATAAACAGTGTCCTTGCCTTCTATCTTAAATCCTACCGGATATCCGGGGTGCTGTGCCGTTGCCTTTTGAGACAAGAGAAGTGAGAACACCGGAATAGAAAAGAGAATTATTTTGGAGAGGAACCTCATAATCGTGCAAAAATAGCAAAAATTTTATACTTCAATAATTGAACCAAACTGATAAAAACAAGATTCGTACCACAAAAAAATGGAGTTTTGTGTTGCACTTTCAAATTTTTTGGTATATTTGCAACCCGCTGAACTCCATATGAAATAGGGTATTTAGCAGGACATCAGGAAATTAACCTGTAAAAAAATTAGACCAAAGCAAAGAAAAACAAGTTTATTGTTATAATTAAACTGTAATAAAACAATGTTACAACCAAAAAAAACCAAATTCAGAAGGCAGCAGAAGGGCCGTATGAAGGGTATGGCTCAGAGGGGAAATCAACTCTCCTTTGGATCATTCGGGATCAAGACCACTGAGTCTTGCTGGCTGACCGGCCATCAAATTGAGGCTGCCCGTCAGGCTGTAGTAAGATATATGAAAAGAGAGGGCCAGATCTGGATCCGCGTTTTCCCGGATAAGCCTTTTACAAAGAAACCTGCAGAGGTTCGTATGGGTAAAGGAAAAGGTGCTCCCGAGGGTTTCGTTTGCCCCATAACTCCGGGCAGAATTCTTATTGAAGCAGAAGGTGTTCCGATGGAGGTTGCCAAAGAGGCACTCAGGCTCGGAGCCCAGAAACTTCCGGTAGTCACAAAATTTGTAGTTCGCAGGGACTATACTGAATAATTAATATCGGGATTATTATGAAAAGTAAAGAGATAAGGGAACTCTCCATAAATGATCTGCGGGAGAGGATAGAAACTGAAAAGACAAACCTCTTGCGCACCAGGATGAACCACGCTATATCCCCTGTAGAGGACCTGTCACAAATCAAAAAGGCAAAGAGTAACATTGCCAGGATGCTCACCATACTGAGCGAAATGGAAAATAAGCAGGACAAAAAATAGTCATGGAAAGAAATCTTCGTAAAGAAAGAGTGGGTGTAGTGGTAAGCAATAAGATGGAGAAATCCGTTGTGGTTGCTGTTAAGAGAAAAGTAAAACACCCGATTTACGGCAAATTCGTAAATAAAACCACAAGGTTCGTTGCTCATGACGAAAGCAATGAGTGCAGTGAAGGTGATACCGTTAGAATAATGGAAACCCGTCCTCTGAGCAAGACCAAATGCTGGAGAATAGTAGAAATAATTGAAAAAGCAAAATAGGCCATGATACAGCAGGAATCTAGATTATTAGTGGCAGACAACAGCGGTGCAAAAGAGGTTCTTTGCATCCGTGTGCTGGGAGGTACCCGCCGTCGCTATGCCGGAGTTGGAGATAAAATAGTTGTAACCGTAAAGAGTGCAATTCCGGGCGGGGACGCAAAAAAAGGCTCTGTTTCAAAGGCGGTTATTGTGCGTACAAAGAAGGAGATTCGCCGTGCAGACGGATCATATATTCGTTTTGACGACAATGCATGCGTATTGTTAAACAATCAGGGGGAGGTTCGCGGAACCCGTATATTCGGCCCGGTAGCAAGGGAGTTACGCGACAACTATATGAAAATTGTATCTTTAGCACCTGAAGTGTTGTAATATATAGAGGTATATGAATAAGAAATTACATATTAAGAAAGGCGACATGGTGTATGTGAACTCAGGCAACGACCGCGGTAAAACCGGCAAGGTCCTTGAGATGGACACAAAAGAGAGCCGCGCTATTGTTGAGGGACTCAACATGGTCAGCAAACACACCAAACCAAGTGCAAAACACCCGCAGGGTGGTATAATCAAGCAGGAGACCGGCATACATATATCTAACCTTCAGGTTGTAGATCCCGTAAAAGGTGGACCTACCAGGATAGGACGCCGTCTGAATGACAAGGGTAAATTAGTTCGTTATGCGAAAAAATCTGGGGAGGAGATCAAATAATGGCAAACACAAAACCAAATGCGACACCTAAGGGATCACCAAAGGGCGCAGACAAAAGGGAGAAGGCTGCAAAAACAGAGGGAGTACAGATAAAAGTTAAAGGTTATGTGCCTACATTGCAAAAACTTTATAAAGATCAGATAAGTGAAAAACTCATAAAAGAGTTTGGATACACATCTGTAATGCAGGTTCCCAGACTCACAAAGATCACCATTAACCAGGGTGTAGGTTCTGCAACCGGTGACAAAAAACTGGTTGAGGTTGCACAGCAGGAGCTTACCACCATCACAGGGCAGAAAGCCATTCTTACCTATTCTAAAAAAGACATCTCCAACTTTAAACTCCGCAAGGGAATGCCTATCGGGACAAAGGTTACTCTGCGCTCAACCAAGATGTACGAGTTTTTGGAAAGGCTGATTGCTGTTTCTTTACCACGTATCAGGGATTTCAAAGGTATATCAGAAAAGTTTGACGGCAGGGGAAACTACACTTTAGGAGTTAAGGAACAGATAATTTACCCTGAGATTGACATAGATAAGATAACCAAGATCATGGGGATGGAGATAACTTTTGTTACCACCGCTTCCAGAGACGAAGAGGCTTACGCCCTGCTTCGTGAATTTGGTCTGCCGTTTAAAAATATTAAGAAATAATCTGTAAAAGAGAGATATATAATGGCAAAAGAATCAATGAAAGCACGTGAGGTGAAACGTGCAAAATTATGTGCCAGGTATGCCGAAAAACGCAAGACCCTCAAGGCTGCAGGTGATTATGCCGCTCTGGACAAGCTCCCTAAGAATGCAAGTCCCGTGCGTCTTCACAACCGCTGCTCGCTCACCGGCCGCCCAAAAGGATATATGCGCATATTCGGTATCAGCCGCATACAGTTCCGCGAGATGGCCAGCAAAGGGCTGATCCCCGGGGTAAGGAAAGCAAGCTGGTAAGAGAATTAAAAATATAAACCATTGGATATCGGGCACTTAATAAGTGTCGGTACAAAATTAAAACAATAATAAATGACTGATCCAATTTCAGACTTTTTGACAAGAGTGAGAAATGCATCTCTTGCGGGTCACAAAGTAGTGGAGATTCCTGCTTCCAAAATGAAGATGGAATTGACAAGGATTCTTCACGAGAAGGGCTACATACTCAGCTATAAGCTGGTAGAAGGGAGCCCATGTAACACAATTAAGATAGCACTCAAGTATCATCCCGATACAAAGAAGGCTGCTATCAAGAAACTTATCCGGGTAAGCTCACCTGGCCTGAGAAGATACGTGGGGGTTGATGATATTCCCAGGGTACTCAACGGTTTGGGTATTGCAATTATATCCACATCAAAGGGAGCCATTAC
>JALNXR010000308.1 GCA_023230265.1 Bacteroidales bacterium
AGAGATGACAAAAGAGATTGCCGGTCAGTTGATAAAACTTGGAATTGACAAATCTCACTTTTCTGTCGAGGTAAATATAACAAGCGTAACCACTGTCGACCCGGAGACTGTAAGAATTGTATACAAATCTGTATTGCCCGAATTAAAATACATTCAAAGTTCCATATTAATTGAAACAGGGGCAAGATCTATGATTGAACCTACCGAGAGAGTGATGGTGCAATCAATTATTGCCGAAAAACTTCCTTCAGCCGGGTTTGTTGATAAAGGATTTATCTTGCGTGTTGTAACACCCAAAAGAACTTTTCTGGAAAAGGCTTTTTTACTTCACGAGGAGTTTGCAAAACCCTCCAATGAAATTAGGATCAATAGGATGTCGCGTCATTTATACGATTTGGAACGGCTAATGGATACCAGTTTTGCCAAAGATGCAATGGAAGACACAAAACTATATAACGCTATAGTTGAGCATAGAAGAAAATTTATTGGCTTGAAAGGTTTCGATTATAACACTTTATATCCGCATACAATCTCCTTTCTCCCACCTGACAGTATTATTGATAGCTGGAGAACAGATTATGAGACAATGTGTACTACAATGATTTACGGTAAATATTTATCTTTTGATGAGCTGATTAATCGGGTTAAGGAGCTGAATCAAAGATTTAGAATGATAAAAGTAAGTCAAAAAATGTAGTTTGTAATTTGCAGATATAAAGCAACTTGCCGAAAACTGTGGCAAGGTCCCCCTTCAATACAAAACACAAACTTTTCAAATCAAAAAGTTTGTGTTTTTTAATCGTCTGGACATGAGCGCAATGACAAAATCTTTGTCGTTGATTTAAAAATTGTATATTTGAAAATATATCTATCAGTTTGGCAGATCCTAAAACAGTTTTACCAATTACTAAAATGTAATTACCCTTTAAACTACTTTGCACTTTCTGATCCAAACACAAGAGGTAGTCATTGCCAATGAAATTAACTTAAAATTAAATAGATATGAAATTCACAGGAAAAGTATTTGTATTATTAGCCAGTTTATTATTTGTTGTTTCATGCCAAAACAATAACAGAAAGCAACAAGAAAATTTGGAAAATGATTATGTGCACCTTAAGCCGGATTCTGTTCTTTCTCCCAAGGAGCTTGAGTTAAAACACACTTTAGGGGATATTATAATTGAATATGTTGTAATTGAAAATAACCAATTTGTTTTTAAATTATCAAAAAAAGAGTTCTTAAAAAAAGGTGTCCCTGAAAAATATTACAATCTAGTATTACAAAATATTAAAGACAATAACAAATACCTTGATAGTCTCCTTGATAGTCTTAAAATTGATAACATTGATTCCTTACTCGAGAATACGAAAAATCAATATAAAAATTTAAGGCAAAACTCCGGCAATGTTGGTTTGTAAAATCCAAATATTGCCGCTATATTTGGAATAAAATTATAAATATGAAGGCGAGAAGTGTCATAAAGTACATATCTCAAATTGCTGATTCAAAATTCGGAAGAATAATTGTTTTTACCGGAGCAAGACAAACCGGCAAAACCACAATTGCCAGGGAACTCTTTCCCGAATTTGAGTACTTGTCCATAGAAGATCCGATATCTGTAGCAGAATATAAAAAGTTAACCGCTTCTCAATGGAAATTAATGTATCCCAAAGCTATACTGGATGAGGTGCAGAAGGAGCCCATTTTGATAGAGAGTATAAAATCTGTTTATGACCAGTTTCCTGAAGTTCATTATATATTATTGGGATCAAGTCAGTTGCTTCTGCTTTCGAAGGTGCGGGAGAGTCTTGCAGGCCGATGCGTTATTGTCGATCTCTTCCCGCTTACTCTTCCGGAAATGCAAACTGATAATTTTGACCAGCAGATAATTCACTCCTGTTTTCAGAAACTTCTCACAGAGCCGGATGCTCCTGTAGAATTTCTACCCTCTTTTATTATGGATAAACGGATGGCAGAAAAACAAAGAGCCTGGGAATATTATTGTAAGTTTGGAGGTTATCCTGCTCTTACCGACAGTTCTCTCACAGACGAGGAACGCTATATATGGCTTGATCAATATGTGAGAACTTACCTTGAGAGGGATGTACGGGATCTGACATCATTTCGTGATCTACAACCGTTTATAAAGTTACAGCATGCAACAGCCCTTCTGACATCAACAGTGGTTAATGCCTCTTCTCTGGCAAATCATGCAGGATTGAATGTGAAAACCGTTCAGCGTTATATTCAATACATGGATCTCAGTTATCAGACAATCACCCTTCCTGCCTGGAGCAGAAACCAGACTAAAAAACTGGTAAAGGCACCAAAAATACATTTTTTGGATAACGGAGTGTTACAGGCAGTGCTCCAAAAAAGGGGAGGTATGACAGGTGCTGAATTTGAAAGTCTGATAGTTTCAGAGATTTACAAACAGGCAAAAACACTGCAGATAACAGCGAAATTCTACCATCTGCGCATTCAGGGAGGCAGAGAAATAGACCTGCTGATAGAAACACCTAAGGGATATTTTGCATTTGAAATAAAAATAACAGATAAGGTTAATAAAAATGATATCCGCCATTTTAACAACCTGGAAGAGATTCTGGACAAACCACTCATACACAGCCTTGTACTCACAAATGATCCCTCAACTATAACCTTTGCGGATAAAATTACTGCAGTAAATGCTGCAATGTTTTTGGGGTGATCATCGACGAAGATTTTGTCATTGCGCATATATTCAGAAGATTACAGAACACAAACTTTTTATTTTGAAAAGTTTGCGTTCTGTATGTATAAGGTAATCAGTTCAATGACAAAATCTTCGTCGATGATCTTAGGTAAAACACGAAGGGCCCCCGGGCCCATAAAAAAAGCACCTGCATCCTGCAAGTGCTTTTTTTGTGGGCCCAGCTGGGCTTGAACCAGCGACCCCCTGATTATGAGTCAGGTGCTACTAACCAACTA
>JALNXR010000029.1 GCA_023230265.1 Bacteroidales bacterium
TGAGGATAGATTTGAAGCCAGAAAACAAATAGTTGAGATGCTCACAAAAGCCGGACATCTTGAAAAGGAGGAGAAATACCTCTCCCAGATTGGATATTCGGAGAGAACCGATGCGGTAATCGAACCGAGGCTCTCTTTGCAGTGGTTTATGAAAATGGATGAGGCAGCTTCAAGGGCACTCAGTTATGTGGAGGAGGATAAAGTAAATCTTATACCTGACAAATACAGAAATACTTACCGCCACTGGATGGAAAATATAAAAGACTGGTGTATTTCAAGGCAGTTGTGGTGGGGACACAGAATTCCTGCATGGTATCTTCCCGACGGCCGGTTTGTCGTTGAGGAGGACATGGATAAGGCCCTTGAAGCTGCAAGGAAGATAAATCCTTTGGTAAGTTCCGGAGATCTGAGACAGGATGAAGATGTGCTTGATACATGGTTCTCTTCCTGGTTATGGCCTATCTCTGTGTTTGACCCTGAGAAACCCGGAGACCCATCAGGGATACCAAACAGGGATCTCTCTTACTATTTTCCTACAAACGACCTTGTTACAGCACCGGAGATACTTTTCTTCTGGGTTGCCAGAATGATTATGGCCTCTGATGAGTTTTGCGGAGAAAAACCCTTTTCCAATGTATATCTCACAGGAACAGTAAGAGACAAATCAGGTAGAAAAATGTCCAAATCCCTCGGTAATTCACCAGATCCGGTTAAGCTTATGGAGAGATACGGTGCTGACGGAGTAAGAGTTGGAATGATGTTGTGCAGCAGTGCCGGCAATGACATACTTTTTGACGAGAGCCAGGTTGAGCAGGGTAGAAACTTTTCAAATAAAATATGGAACGCATATAGGCTTATCAGGGGATTTAAGTGTGATCCCGATGCAGAAACAGCGGAAACAGCAAAAGTTGCAGTCAGATGGTTTGAGGCTCTTTTATCCTATAGCGAAGAGATTATCAATGACCATTTCGAGAAATTCAGAATCTCAGATGCACTGATGACTCTCTATAAACTCTTCTGGGATGATTTCTGTTCCCTTTATCTGGAGATAATCAAACCTCCATATGGTGAATCACTGGATAAGAATACATACGACAAAACTACAGCTTTTCTGGAAGATCTGCTTAAGTTGCTTCATCCCTTTATGCCCTTTATAACCGAGGAGCTCTGGCAGAACATCTCGGAGCGCAGGGATGGAGAAAGCATAATGGTGGAACAGCAACCTGAACCTGGCAGTTATTCATCTGATTTACTTGAAGATTTTGAGATTCTTAAAGAGATTATTGCAGGGATCAGGAATATCCGGCAGAACAAATCCATACCTTTTAGAGATAGGCTTGATCTCTTTTCCCGCGAGAAGCTGAATGATGGTTTGCAGGCAATAATTGAAAAAATGGCCAACGTTTCATATGCAGGAGGTTATGAAAAGAGAGAGCGGGAAAGGGGCGGTGTTACTTTTATGGTAAGAGTATCCGAGTTCTTTATTCCTGTTGATCAGCATCTTGACCTTGATGAGGAGATAAAGAGAATTGACAGCGAGATTGTTCATCTTAAAAACTTTCTGGATTCGGTTAACAGAAAACTCTCCAATCAGAGATTCCTTGCAAGTGCTCCGGAAACAGTAGTATCCACTGAGTACAAAAAGCAGAGGGATGCCACAGAGAAGATTGAAAAGCTGGAGGAACTTAAACACAATCTTACGGGGAAATTAAGTAAAACCTGACCGGAGTTATGTATACAACTGAGACAAAGCTAAGAGTCAGATATTACGAAACTGATGGTATGGGAGTGGTTCACCATTCAAATTATATAAGATATTTTGAGTTTGGCAGGGATGATGCTCTTGTAAAATTAGGTTTACCGCTTAAAAAAATCGAGCAGGAACTTGGTATAATGATGCCGGTCATAAGTGCTGAGTGCAACTATAAAACTCCTGCAGTTTACAGTGACGAATTAACAATAGTGAGCACAGTCAAAGAGTTGCCAAGGGTTAAGATTAAAGTGGAGACAGAAATTTTCAGAGAAAACGGGGATCTGGTGTGCAGCGGGAGCGTAACTCTGGCATTTATTAACAGCAGGACAAGAAAACCTACCCGGGCACCTGCAGCTCTGGTATCAAAATTTGAGCCATTTTTTAAGGAAAACATTTAATTAAAATATTATGAATAACTTTTTGTTGTTTGGAACAATCGGAGCCCCTGAGATAATAATAATTGCCTTTCTTATACTTCTGGTCTTTGGAGGTAAAAAGATTCCCGAATTGATGAAAGGGATAGGCAAAGGAGTTAAAAGTTTTAAGGAGGGGGTAAAGGGGATCGAAGAGGATATTAAATCACCTCAGGAAGGGGAGAAGGATAAAAAGAGTGAGTAAAGAGATGACATTCTGGGAACATCTGGACGAACTTAGAAAAGTTCTGTTCCGTTCCGTTATTCTCTTTATTATACTGCTGGCTGTAATCTTTCTCAATAAGTCATTTGTGTTCGAAAAAATTATTTTTGCACCTGCCAGCTCTGATTTTATTCTATTCAGGTTGCTTAAAAATTTTTCGGAACCGTTCTCGCTTGAGTTAATAAACATTGAACTTTCTTCTCAGTTTTTCACGCACATAAGTGTATCAGCCACACTTGCCTTCATATTATCCGTTCCCTTTATTCTTCATCAGCTCTGGACCTTTATCAAGCCAGGATTGTATGAAAAGGAGCGCAGGGCAGTAAATGTCTCATTTGGTTTTGCTGCAATCCTTTTCTTTGCCGGTGTGCTGGTCGGTTATTATTTTGTATTTCCTCTTACCGTGAGATTTCTGGGAACTTACCAGGTAAGTGAACTTGTAGAGAATCAGATTTCGCTTAAATCCTATATCTCTATGTTTACCAGGTTGATACTGATTATGGGTTTGGTTTTTGAAATGCCTGCTCTTGTGCTTATACTCTCCAGAATCGGAGTGTTGAGCAAAAGAGTAATGAAAAAATACCGCAAACATGCCTTTGTGGCCCTTGTAATAATTGCGGCTGTTATCACTCCGAGCGGGGATGCATTTACACTGTTCATTGTCAGTGCACCCCTTTACCTATTGTATGAATTCAGTGTTTTGATATGCCGTGATCTCGATAAACAATCTTAACGTTACTTTTGGAGGTTTTACCCTCTTTGATAAAATAAATCTGCACATCTCCCCAAAGGAGAGAGTTGCTCTGGTGGGAAAAAACGGGGCCGGTAAATCCACACTGCTAAAGATAATATTCAGGATTGAATCTCCAACATCGGGATCTGTTTCTGTAAAACAGGGCATAACAATGGGATATCTTCCCCAGCAGATGGAACACAGCAGGGAGAGGAGTGTAATAGCGGAGGCCCTCACTGCATTCAGCCTCTTTTATGAGTTAAAGAGAGAACTGGCATCACTTACAGAGCTTATGGCTGTCAGGGAGGATTATCACAGCAAGGGGTATAATGCACTTTTGCAGAAGATAAACGATCTTAATGACAGAATCAGAATTTTTGGAAGTGATAATCCGGAGGGGAGTGCCGAGAGAACTTTAAAAGGCCTTGGTTTTAAACCTGATGAACTCAACCGGCCGACATCAACCTTTAGCGAAGGGTGGAACATGAGAATCGAACTCGCAAAAATATTACTCAGGAAACCGGATCTGCTTCTGCTGGATGAACCTACAAATCATCTGGATATAGAATCTATCCAATGGCTTGAAAATTATCTTGAAAGCTATCCGGGTGCCTTGTTGCTTATATCTCACGACCGCCGCTTTCTGGACAATGTTACAAACAGAACTCTGGATCTTATGCTTGGCAAAATATACGATTACAAGGTCCCTTTTTCCAGATACCAGGGACTCAGGGAGGAGTTGATAAACCAGAAAAAAGCAGCCTATATCAATCAGCAGAAGATGATTGAAAAGACAGAGGAGTTCATTGAGAAGTTCAGATACAAGCCAACAAAATCGAACCAGGTACAATCAAGGATAAAACAGCTTGAGAATATAGAGAGGATTGAACTGGAACCGGAGGATAAATCAACTCTCTCTGTTAAATTTCCTGCTGCTCCAAGATCGGGAGATGTTGTTATTAAAGCCAGCGGACTTAAAAAGCAATACGGTAATAAAATTGTGTTTGATAATTTAAATCTGGTAGTCAGAAGAGGGGAGAAGGTCGCTCTTGCCGGCAGGAACGGAGAGGGAAAGAGTACTTTTATTAAGATTGTTGCCGGGGAGTTGCCGCAAAGCTCAGGAGTTCTTGAAACCGGCCACAATGTTTCTCTAGGCTACTACGCCCAGAACCAGGATGAACTACTTAACAATGAGGATACTGTATATGATACTCTTGACAATATTGCCACAGGTGATGTAAGGACCAGGATCAGGGATATCCTGGGAGCTTTTCTCTTTAGGGGAGACGATATTGATAAGCGAGTATCAGTGTTGAGCGGAGGGGAGAGGTCCAGACTTGCCATGGCAATGCTGATATTAAAACCACATAATCTTCTTCTTTTTGACGAACCTACAAATCACATGGATATCAGATCAAAGGATGTATTGAAACAGGCACTCAAAAGCTATGGGGGAACAGTTGTTATTGTCTCCCATGACCGTGATTTCCTGGATGGTCTGGTAGATAAAGTGTACGAATTCAGACAAGGTAAGGTTATTGAACATCTTGGAGGTGTTGGAGAGTTCCTGTTAAAACTTAAAAGAGAGCAATCATACACCAATGATTCCTGTAATGGACCGGAAATTCAATTGCACCAGGAGTCAGGTTTCATATCTGGTGAGGATTCTTACAAACAGCAGAAAGAGAGGGAGAGGGTAGAAAAAAGAAAACGTTCTGCCATAAGAAGATGCGAGGAGGAGATTGAACGGACGGAGACTCAGATAAAAGAGATGGAAAAAAGATTTTCTGACTCTTCTGACCACTCTCCTGAACTATACAGTCAATTCGAAACACTTAAAAGTGAACTTGAAAAAAAATACAGGGAGTGGGAGAAATTACATATATAAAATAAAAGGAAATGGATGAAAAAAGAGATTATATAATCGGGATGCGATCAGTAAATGAGGCTCTTGAAAGTGGTAAGGAGATTGAAAAGGTGCTCTTTAAACCCGGACTGGAAGGGACACAGTTCAGGGCTTTGTGTGAGGAGCTAAAAAAGAGAAACATACCTTTCCAGTTTGTTCCGGTTGAAAAGCTGAACAGCTTTTCGAAAGGTAATCATCAGGGGGTTGTAGCAATAACATCTATGATAGATTATGTTTCTGTAGAACAAATAATTGACAAGGTTGGAAAAGGAGAGGGAATTCCTTTGATAATGATGTTGGACGGAGTTAGTGATGTTAAGAATTTCGGAGCCATTGCCAGAAGTGCAGAGTGCTCCGGTGCAGCGGGAATAATTCTGCCGGCAAAGGGAGGGGCCGCAATTAATGCAGAAGCAGTCAAAAGCTCAGCAGGTGCCCTGCTCAGACTTCCGGTTGCCAGAGTTCCAAACCTGAGGATTGCAATATATCAGCTTAAAGAGGCTGGTTTTTTAATTACAGGTGCAGATGAAAAGGCTGAGCAGCAAATCTATGATATTGATTTCACAAAACCATGTGCTCTTGTTATGGGCTCGGAGGAGAAGGGAATTTCTGATTCAGTAAAAACATTGCTTGACCAGAGATGCAGAATTCCTCTTCTGGGCAGGATAGGCTCTCTGAATGTCTCTGTGGCTTCTGCAGTTATAATGTTTGAAGCTGTCAGACAGAGGGGCGTCTGAATTCTGAACATATCAGTGCAGTTGCAACGGCTACATTCAGGGATTCCGGGTGATTTGTACTCTCTTTACTGTATGGAGGTATTGAAACTCTCCTTTCTATATATTTTTCGAGATCCGGAGAGATTCCGTCTGATTCTCCCCCCATAAGAATTAATGCCCCCTTTTCTCTCTTTTGTGAATATATGGAGGGTGCCTGGGGGTATGTGCCGTAAACAGTTGTTTTTCCCTTGATTCCGGCAAGAAAAGGCTCAAGATCACAATATATCACCTTCATTCTGAAAATTGATCCCATTGAGGAGTGTACGACTTTAGGATTGTATAACTCCACACTTCCTTTGGATGCAATAATTGCCCTGATACCAAACCATTCTGCAATTCTGAGAATCGTTCCCATATTTCCGGGATCCTTTACTGAATCGAGTGCCAGGTATAGTTCATCCGGCAGAATCGAAAAGCCAGGATCTTCATCCTTCATTTTTACAAGGGCATAGACAGGAGACGGAGTCGACATAAGTGTTATCCGCTCCATCGTTTTTACACCGATATCTTTTGTTCTAAGCACTTTAACGACTTCAAAATCTGATTTTAGTGCCTCTTCCACAAGCTTTTCTCCCTCCACTGCAAACATATAGTTCTCATCTCTTGACTTTTTTTGTGAAAGAGATCTCAGAAATTTGATTTCAGAAGAGGTCAACATCAGAATCCCAATATTTTAAGCATAGATTTATAAGTCTGCTCCTTTGAGAATAATTTGGTAATATACTCTCCATTTTCGTCCAGATCAAGAATTATATGTTTTGGAGCAGGTTGCAGACAATGTTGTATCCCTCCGAATCCCGAAATAGACTCCTGATATGCTCCTGTGTGGAAAAATCCTATGTAGAGCGGTTCACCTCCGTTAATACGGGGTAGAAAGATTGCATTGGCGTGAGCTTCTGCATTGTAATAATCCTGACTGTCACATGTAAGTCCTCCGAGAAAGACTCTCTGGTACTCTTCGTCCCATTTGTTGATGGGCAAAAGGATAAAACGCTGCTTTATCCCCCAGGTATCGGGGAGGGTAGTCATGAATGAACTGTCAACCATATACCATCTCTCCCTGTCGTTCTGCTGCTTTTGTCCCATTACCTGGTAGATTGTAGCTCCGCTTTCACCTACGGTAAAACTGCCGAACTCGGTAAAGATATCCGGTTCTTTAACACCCCTCTGCTGGCAAATACTCTTTATCTGTGCAATTACCTCCTCTGCCATATATTCGTAGTCATAGTCAAAAGATAGAGAATTTTTGATTGGAAATCCGCCTCCTATATTCAGAGAGTCCAGCTCCGGACACACGCTTTTTAGATCACAATATACTGATACACATTTACTCAGTTCGTTCCAGTAGTAGGCGTTATCCCTGATTCCGGTATTGATAAAGAAGTGAAGCATCTTGAGCCTGATACGGCTTTTCCCTTTGATCTTTTCGTTGTAGAAAGGTATTATATCGCTGTAACGGATCCCAAGCCTTGATGTATAGAACTCAAATTTGGGTTCCTCTTCTGCGGCAATTCTTATACCGATGGTAAAATCCCCGGGAATGGCTGTTTCAAGATCATCCAGTTCATCCATATTGTCCAGAATGGGGATAGTGTTTTTCCATCTGTTATTGATATAGTTGGCAATATTCTCAATATAATTCTCCTTTTTGTATCCGTTGCAGATTATGTAGAGATCTTTGTCAACCACTCCCTGTTCATATAGTGAGTCAATGATGTTGAGGTCGAAAGCGGATGAAGTTTCTATGTGGATGTCATTTTTAAGAGCCTCTTCCAAAACAAAGGAGAAATGTGAGCTTTTTGTGCAGTAGCAGTAGTGGTAATCACCCTGATAATCCACTTTGGCAATTGCTACATTAAACATTCGTTTGGCTCTTTGAATCTGAGACGATATTTTTGGGAGGTATGTAATTTTAAGTGGTGTCCCGTATTGTTCAATCAGGTTCATGACAGGTATGTTGTGAAAATGCAATTCCCCATCTTCAACCTTGAATTCGTCCTGTGGAAACTCGAAGGTTTGCTCAATCAAATCGATGTATTTATTCTTCATCTTGGATAAGTAAGTAAGTCGGATTGTATAATAAACTTAAAAGTAATTCACTCGGATTTTTAAAATCAGGCAAATATATTTCTATTTTCATTTATATGAAAAAATGATTGAATATAATTGTTATTTTTGTGGAAACAATCTCGGATCTATGGGAAAAATCTCCCCTTTACTCATTATTTCTCTTGTACTTATATCCTGCAGTACAGTTAGGATCATTCCACAGGGTTCCTCAAGACTTAAAGAGAATATTATATCTGTTCCAAAAAACTTTGATGTTGAGGAGAATTCCCTGCAACCCTATATAAGACAGAAACCAAACACAAAATTTCTTTTTGGTATTAATCCCTTTCTTGTAATATACAACTGGAGCAACGGAAAGGATGATGACTGGGATAAGTTTGTTAAAAGCATAGGCCAGCCACCTGTCATTTATGACAGTATCCTTACTTCGAGAAGCCGGGAAAACCTTGAGAAGCATCTTGAATATCTCGGTTATTACCACTCCCGTGTGAGATATGAGAGTAAAACCTCAGGCAAAAAGACATCGGTCAAATATATCATACAACCAGGTCAACGATATGTAATCAGTAAGATTGAATACGGAATTCCTGACAGGCAGATCAGTGAATATGTATTGGCTGATTCTTCCAACAGGCTCTTCAAGACAGGGGATTTCCTTTCTGAATCCCTGCTTGCCAAAGAAAGCGAGAGAATTTCCTCACTCTTGAGAGAGGAGGGATATTACAATTTCTCAAGCGGTTATATTGTTTTTGATGCAGATACCTCTTTTGCAGACAGTAGTGCACATGTCAGAATCAGGGTTCAGAATTATATGAGGAGTGAAAACAGCAAAGATTCACGTTCCCACCGTAAATATGTTATCAATTCTGTTAATATTCTCCCGGACAATAGTTCCTCCAGGGGACGCAGGAATGTAGAAAACCCTCCCGACAGCGTTACAATAGACTCTTTAACCGTTATATATTCGAGAGGCCGCAATTTCAATCCCGCTGTTCTGGCCAGGATAAACAGAATCAGACCGGGATCAATCTACAACGAAAAACTGGTGAATACAACTTACAACCGTTTTGTCTCCCTGAGATTTTTTTCCGGTGTAAATCTTCAGTTTGACGATGTTACACCTCCTGAGGAGATGTACGATACCGGCAAACCCGGGAAGGTGGACTGTACCATCAGGCTAACACCATCCAGATCACAAGGATATAAGATTAATCTGGAGGTGTCCAGCAACTCAAACAATCTTTTCGGTATATCTCCCGCAATCTCTTACTATCACAAAAATATCTTCAAAGGGGGAGAGTGGCTGAATCTGGGGCTTATGGGTAACTTCCAGTCTAAACTTAATTCGTCTGTAAAATCGAACGAATTGGGGATTTCAGCCGGTATTTCCATACCTCAGTTTCTCTTTCTTCCCGACAGATTATTTTCCAACACACTGCCCAGAACTGAGGTGAACACAAGTTACAACTTCCAGAGCAGACCAGAGTTCACACGTAATCTGATATCTTTTAATTTTGGATATACCTGGCAGATGGGGGAGAGGTTCTACTACAGATTCAATCCGGCCCAGCTGAATGTAATTAAATTGTTTAATCTGAGTGATCAGTTTTTTCTGAGTCTCTCAGATCCGCTACTCAGAAATGCCTACCGGAATCACTTTGATGTCGGGTCGGGCCTGACTCTTTACTACACAACTGATCCCTCCCCAAATCCAATGAATTCTTTTTTCTACATAAGAATGTCCAATGATCTGGCAGGAAATATACTAAGTCTTTTTAATTCTGTTATGCCCACCGATTCTACAGGTTCCAGAACTATTTGGAGAACAGCCTATGCCCAGTACTATCGCGGAGACCTTACTGTAGGCTATACTCACAGAATCTCAACCAGATCCTCTTTTGCAACCCGGTTTAATCTTGGAGTAGGATATGCCTACGGAAACTCCTCTGCAATTCCTTACGAAAAGCTCTTCTATTCAGGAGGGGCAAACAGTATGAGAGGATGGCAGGCAAGATCCCTGGGGCCAGGATCGGCACCTGTGGATACCACCTTCTCTATTGCGAACCAGACTGGTGATGTTAAAATTGAGTTTAATGCTGAGTACCGTTTTCCTCTTTTCTGGAAGCTTGAAGGGGCTCTTTTTACAGATGTCGGGAATATTTGGAATCTAAACAATGAACCGGGAAAGGAGGCTGCTCTCTTTAAAATCAGGGACTTTTATAAAACTCTGGCTTTTAACTGGGGTACAGGTGTCAGGCTCAATTTTGACTTTTTGATACTCAGACTGGATCTTGGGATGGTAGCATATGATCCGAGAGCTGACCGGTGGTACGGACTCAATAAATGGTTCACTAAAGATACCTACTCTCTGCAGTTTGGTGTCGGATATCCTTTTTAAATAATGTCCTTCAAAGAATTCCGGTAGCTTGAATATCTTATAAAGCTTTTGAGAGTTTTAAGATTTTGATTAAGAGATTCTCGAGTTTTTCCAGTTTTAACATATTGGCACCATCCGATAAAGCCTTTGAGGGATCAGGATGAGTTTCCAGAAACAGTCCGTCTGCTCCGGCAGCAATACCGGCCTTTGCCATTGTTTCAATCAACTCAGGCATACCTCCCGATACTCCGGTGTTTTGATTGGGTTGCTGAAGGCTGTGGGTTACATCGTAGATCACAGGGTAGCCAAAACTCTTCATTACAGGGATTGATCTAAAATCAACCACAAGATCTGTGTAGCCAAACTGAGTACCTCTCTCTGTGATAAAAATGTTGTTGTTACCCTTTGCAGATACTTTCTGTGCTGCAAATTTCATAGAAGCAGGGGAGAGGAACTGCCCTTTTTTTATGTTTACAAATTTTCCTGTCAAAGCAGCAGCTTCAAGCAGATCTGTCTGCCTTGATAAAAAGGCTGGTATCTGAAGCACATCCACACCAAATGATGCAGCAAGGGATGCTTCTGAAGGATTGTGAATGTCTGTCAGAACGGGAACCTTGAGTTTTTCTCTGATACTTTTGAGTACGGCAAGACCTTCATTATCACCAATTCCTGTAAATGAATCAGATCTTGAGCGGTTTGCTTTCCTATATGAAGCTTTAAAAATAAATGGTATTCCATACCCGGAAGTTATCTCTTTTAATTTGGATGCAATATTAAATGTAATCTCTTCTCCTTCAATGACACAAGGACCGGCTATAAGAAAAAATCCGGTAGTACTGTTATGGTTAAAATTTTCAATTCCACTGATTATCATAATGCTAAAAACTAATAAATGTATTGATGTTATTTTTTATTCTTCCAGACTCTGTCCAAATATTTTTTTATGTCGTTCTCTCTGGGATTTTCGCCAGGAGTGTAAAAAGTTTTCCCTTTAAGTGCAGATGGCATATACTCCTGATCAACAAAGTTGTTCTCGTAGGAGTGGGCATACTTGTAATCTTTTCCGTATCCAAGCTCCTCCATCAACTTAGTGGGAGCATTTCTTAGATGAAGCGGAACAGGGAGATCTCCTGATTTTGTGACCTCTTCCAGGGCAGAGTCTATTGCCTCTATAGCTGTATTACTCTTTAGTGAGGTTGCAAGGTAGAGCGCTGTTTCTGAAAGAATTATCCTTGCCTCAGGCATACCCGTCCTGTGAACTGCGCTAAAGCAGGCCTCTGCCAGCAACAGAGCGTTGGGATTGGCAAGTCCAATATCCTCAGCAGCCAGAACAACCATTCTTCTGGCGATAAACAGTGGATCTTCACCTGCAGCCAACATTCTGGCCATCCAATATATAGCCCCGTCAGGATCTGATCCTCTCAGGCTTTTTATAAAAGCGGAGATTATATCATAGTGCATATCTCCGCTCTTGTCATATTGTGCAATATTCTTCTGAAGTTTGTCCTTAACCGTTTTGTTATCAATAATTACGGAGTCGCCGGGGGAGAGGTTGGCTGTAATTATATCAATGATATTCAATAGTTTTCTGGCGTCTCCACCTGAATACCTAAAGAGAGACTCCTTACCGGTTATCTTGATTTTTAATTTCTTTAATATGATGTCATCTTTAAGAGCTCTCTCTAGAAGTGATTCAAGTGATTGTACATCAAGTGATTTGAGTACATAGACCTGACACCTGGATAAAAGGGGAGAGATCACTTCAAAAGAGGGGTTCTCTGTTGTCGCACCAATAAGTGTCAGAGTGCCATCCTCCACGGCACCAAGCAGGGCATCCTGCTGACTTTTGCTGAACCTGTGGATCTCATCGATAAAAAGTATTGGCCTTGGCTTTTTAAATAAGGAATTATCTCTGGCCTTATCGATTATCTCCCTGATATCCTTGACTCCTGAATTTATAGCCGAGAGATGATAGAAGGGACGTTCAAGCTGATTTGAAATAATTCTTGCAAGAGTTGTTTTACCAACACCGGGAGGACCCCAAAGAATGAATGATGTCAGGTTCCCTGATTCAATCATGGTTCTCAGAACAGAACCTTTGCCAATAAGATGATCCTGGCCTACATATTCATCGAGATTAGCCGGCCTCATTCTTTCCGGAAGGGGAGGTATGGCCGTTTTAAGGTTCTCTTGATTCATTTAATTGTATTGTGACAGACAAAACCATATTCCGATTTCCTATTTAACATAATATAAATTGTGTTGCAAATAAAAATATCAAAATAAGGTTAGATTTTATTAAATTTACATTTAGCGAATTTAACAATAAAAGTTAATTTAGCAGCTTAAAATTCTCATATGGTTAAAAAAACTCCCCAAATACTTGAATCCGTTAAAATTGAATCTGTTGCTTCTGAAGGTAAGGCAATTGCACATATCAACGGTAAAGTTCTCTTTGTTACAAATGCAATTCCCGGAGATGTAGCTGACATCCGGATTCTCCGTTCCAGAAAAGGTTATATGGAGGGTAAAATCCTCAGGTTTTCAGAACTTTCCCCGGACAGAACTGAGCCTGTATGCAGCCATTTTGGTGTTTGCGGAGGTTGTAAATGGCAGATGCTCCCCTACCGGCTTCAGCTAAAATTCAAGGAACAACAGGTTATTGATCAGCTTAAAAGGATTGGCAGGTTAGATTTGCCTGAAATCTCTCCCATACTGGGTTCAGAAAAGATTTATGAGTACCGGAATAAGCTTGAATTTACCTTTTCTGCCAACAGGTGGATAGAGAAATATTCAGAAGCTGAAAATATTGAAGATGAGCAAAGAAAAGCATTGGGTTTTCACATCTCGGGTATGTTTGATAAGGTTCTGGATATAAAAAAATGTTATCTTCAACCTGAACCTTCTAATGAGGTAAGATTGTTTATCAAAGAGTTTGCCCTTGCAAACGGTCTCACTTTCTTCAATCTCAGAGAGCAAACCGGATTTCTGAGAAATATTCAGTTCAGGAATTCGTCCATTGGCCAGACAATGGTCACTGTGGTCTTTTATTATGAAGACAAAGAAAAGATCAGCTTGCTTTTAGATGCTGTAAGATTGAAGTTTATAGAGCTTACCTCAATAAATTATATAATTAACGATAAGAAAAATGATTCTATCTCCGATCTTCC
>JALNXR010000030.1 GCA_023230265.1 Bacteroidales bacterium
CCCTGCTGGAGGTACTTGATCCGGAACAAAACACTGCATTCCACGACAATTATCTGGACATTGACTACGATTTGTCAAAAGTTCTCTTTATCACAACAGCCAACAATACAGGCACGATTCATCCCGCTTTAAGGGACAGAATGGAGATGATAAATCTCAGCGGGTACCTTGCGGAGGAGAAAAGAGCCATTGCTAAGGATTATCTTATACCCAAGCAAACAGATGCTCACGGTCTTAAGAAGACTCAGCTTAAGATTAACAAAGCCGGTATAGATACAATAATAAATGAATACACCAGGGAATCAGGAGTGAGAGGGCTTGACAAGCAGATTGCAAAGGTGGCAAGAGTTACTGCAAAGAGGATTGCCCTTGAGGAGGAAATTCCTGCTGTTCTGGGAGAACAGGAGGTTCGTAAAATCCTGGGATTACCTATTAACCAGCACGATACACAAAAGGGCAATGAAGCTCCCGGAGTAGTTACAGGGCTTGCATGGACAGAGAACGGTGGAGAGATTCTCTTTATTGAGTGCAGTCTTAGCAAGGGAAAAGGGGTGCTTACCACTACCGGCAATCTGGGTGACGTGATGAAGGAATCTGCGATAATTGCATACCAGTATCTTAAAGCCAACCCTGAAAAGCTGAAACTCAATCCAAAAGATTTCACTGACCGGGATATTCATATCCATGTTCCGGAGGGTGCCATACCCAAAGACGGTCCCTCTGCCGGTATCACTATGGTAAGTTCAATGGCATCGGCTTTCCTTAAAAAACGGGCCAGAAGCGGTGTTGCGATGACAGGAGAGATTACCCTCAGAGGAAGAGTGCTGCCTGTAGGGGGAATCAAGGAGAAGATTCTGGCTGCCAAAAGAGCAGGGATTGACACAATTCTGCTTTCTGAGGATAACCGGAAGGATATTGCAGAAATTAAAGAGATTTATCTCAAGGGGCTTACTTTTAAGTATGTAAAAAATATTTCTGAAGTGCTGGAATACACTTTTGAGTTTTAACCCGGATAACAGACAAAAATGGATGTTAAAATAGAAGAGAGCTGGAAGGAGCTTCTTGCGAATGAATTTTCCAGGGACTATTTTTGCAGGATCACTGCTATTATCAAAGAGGAGCTCGGATCCGGGAAAACTATTTATCCAAAAGGTTCACAGATATTTAACGCTTTCAACAAAACCCCTTTCCAAAAAGTAAAGGTTGTTATACTGGGGCAGGACCCCTATCACGGAGCCGGCCAGGCACATGGGCTGGCCTTCTCTGTCCCTTACGGTATCACTTCTCCTCCGTCACTAAAAAATATCTTTAAAGAGCTCAATTCCGACCTTGGCATCGCAATCCCATCCGGCGGCTCTCTGGAGAGCTGGGCAGAACAGGGGGTGTTTCTGCTAAATGCTGTACTGACAGTGAGAGCCTCAGAGGCCGCATCTCACAGTAAAATCGGCTGGACTCTTTTTACAGACAGAGTGATACAGCTAATATCGGATAAGAGGGAAAATGTTGTGTTTATGCTTTGGGGGAACTTTGCAAAAAGCAAAAGTGTGCTTATTGATTCTGACAAACATCTGATTCTGGAAGCGGCTCACCCCTCCCCTCTTGCAGGTGGTGCCTTTTTTGGATGCCGGCACTTTTCCAGATGTAATAACTACTTGGTTTCAAAAGGTATAGAACCAATAAACTGGCAGTTACCTCTCTCCAAAGATCAGTGATCCCACCCTTATAATTGTGCTGCCGTTTTCAACGGCCACCCTCCAGTCGGAGGACATACCGGCTGATATTTCACAGAAGTGGTCATCATTTATAAAGAGGGTCTCTTTTAGATGCCTGTAGTAAAATTTTAACAGGGCGAACTCTTTTGAGACTATATCAATATCCGGAGTATTTGTGGCCATTCCCATCACCCCGCATATTCTGACATTAGGCATCGCCTTTATCTCACCGGCAACAGAGTCCAGCTCTCCGGGTTCTATTCCCTGTTTTGTCTCCTCATTTGCAATCCTTATCTGAAGCAGGCAATCCTTTACCAGGGAGAGTTCCCTGGCCCGGGAGTCAATCTCTGCTGCAAGCCTCACAGAATCCACAGAATGGATCAACGACACCCTGCGGATTATCAGCTTAACCTTATTCCTCTGGAGATGACCTATAAAATGCCACCTGATATCCCCGGGAAGCTGCTCCATCTTTGTCTCCAACTCCTGGGGCCTGTTCTCGCCAAAATTAACAACTCCTTGATTATAAGCCTCCAGTATTGCCTCAGGTGGTTTAAACTTAGAAACAGCTACAAGTTTAACACCGGGAGGCAACTCTTTAAGTAATTCAGAGAGCCGGCCGGAATTTATCATTTTCTTTTCTTTAACTGCTCCTGCTGAGCTTTGTATGCAGCATCAAGCCTCTCCTGGAATTTAGACTTCTTCTTTGGAGCATTTGAGGCAGCTTTCTCTTTAAGCTGAGCATAGAGTTTTTTCTCATCCACAAAATATTTTCTTATCACCCAGGTTTGAAGAATAGTGAAGAGGTTGGAGAGCATATAGTAGTAGCTTAGTCCGCTGGAGAGGTTGTTACAGAATACCAGAAGAAATACAGGCATGAAATAGATGGTCATTAATTTCATCCCTGCCATTTGCGGCCCGGTAGACATCTGATCGGCATTCAGCTTTGAATAGAAGAACATTGAGATAGCCATCAAGAGTGCAAAAAGGCTCACGTGATCGCCGTAGAGCGGTATTGTAAATGGCAGATTCAAAACGGAATCATATGCACTCAGGTCTGTTGCCCACAAGAATCCCTGTTGACGCAGCTCAAAGGATGCAGGGAAGAATTTGAACATCGCAAAGAGAATCGGAAACTGGAATAACATAGGCAGACAGCCACCGAACATGCTTATCCCCGTCTTCTGGTAGAGAGCCATGGTCTCCTGCTGTTTCTTCATTGCATCCTCCTGTTTGGGATACTTTGCGTTGATTTTGTCCACCTCCGGTTTGAGCACTCTCATCTTTGCAGAAGAGATATATGACTTGATGGTAAGAGGAGATATTACAAGTTTGATCAGAATGGTAAGAAGAAGAATTATTATCCCGTAATTACCAATGAATTTGCTTAACAGATCAAACACAAGAATAATGACATACCTGTTTATCCAGCCTATCAGCCATCCTCCCAACGGCACTATCTTCTCAAATCCCAGGTCATAGGACTTAAGGGTCTTAAAGTGGTTGGGACCAAAGTAATATTTAAAAGGTACAACAACATCATCTCCGTCCGGATACTGAGCCTGTACAAGTGCCTTGCAGTGCATAAGGGATCTGTCCGGATCGTTTTCGGGAAAGATATTGTAATTCAGAAGCCCCGAGTTAAAATTGTTTTCTGCGACCAAAATGGCTGAGAAGAATTGTTGTTGGAAAGCAACCCAGCTGAGCTTGGTCCTTACATCCTTTTCTGAGGATTCCTTCCTGAGTCCCAGATTCTCCACTTCGTTTGAATTGGGATATCTGAACAGCACAGAGGAGTAATTTTTCTCGTTGTCATAACCCTTTTCAAGCCTTGGCAGATCCAGCATCCACTCTATGTCAAACATATTGGTGCTTCTGGACAGATGTCTCTTCATGGAAGAGAATCTGACTTTAAAATCCAGCATATAACCCTCTGCAGGCAGTGTATAGCTGAATTCCACAAAGGAGACAGAATCAACGTAAAGCCTGTATATCAATGAAGTATCACTTCTTTGAAAGAGATCGAAAGAAAAATTCTTAGTCGATATCTCCTGACTCGTGAAAAACCTGAGGTCAAAACTGGATTTGTTTTCTCTTATAAGATTGAGATCCAGACTGTCATATGTGTAGTAGTTGTGGATTTTGACCGTGCGGGGTTGTGCTCCGCGGTTTGTAAATGTAATTGCAAGCCTGCCGTTGTCCAGAGTGACAAACTCTTCCGGTTTAACCTCGGCAGCCTGAAGCATTGTGTCCCTGTAGGGAGAAGTGAGCTTCCCGCCTGAGAGATTTTGTGCGTCCGGATTTATTACGGCCGTACCGGCAGTGTCTGTCTCTTTTGGTTGTTGCTGCCCGGGTACTGTATCAGTGCTTAAAGTGTCTGTAATTTGACGGGGAGCCGCCTGTTCATTATACTTCTTTGAATTGTACCAGGCAAAAAGGATCAGTATGGCACCAATCAGTACAAAGCCTATCAGGGAATTTTTGTTCATTATTGTGTTTGCTCGTTTTGACTGTCAATAAGCTTAATCTTCTCCTCCAACTGTGAGAGTTCCTCCTTTGCTTTTACAATTTTATTCTCAATATCTGCAAGCAGAGTGTCTGCATTCTTTGATTTTGCAAAGAAACCAATATTGTTTTCCCAGACTGCAATATCAGCTTCCATCTGACGGAATCTCTGAACCAGTTTGTCTCTCTCAGCCCTTATAACTCTGTCACCCTTTCCTGAGGATTGAATCTCCTGGATGCGTTTTTTGAAACGGTTAATTTTATTTTCATACTCGGGATTGCGTATCTCTCCGAATTTGGATTCCAATGCGTGTCTGTAGGCTGCCTGAACACGCTCTTTATCCTTGAGCGGAACAAAACCTATCTCTGCCCATCTCTCCTGAAAATCCTTGAGAGCCATGGAGTTTTCTATGGATTTGGTATCCATTTTGTACTCGTTGATATCCTGAATCAGCTCAAGTTTTTTTGCCAGGTTCTGTTCGTAGTTTTCATCCACTGAGCTAAAGTGTTTTGATTTGTTATCGAAGAAATAGTCACAGGCAGCTCTGAATCTTTTCCATACAGTGTCCGAGTGCTTCCTGGCAACAGGCCCGATCTCTTTCCATCTTTTCTGAAGGGTTATCAGCTGATCTGTGGTTCTTTTCCAGTCCTGGCTATCTTTAAGTGCCTCAGCCTGTTCGCAGAGGGAGATTTTTTTCTCAAGGTTTTCCTGCATCACCTCCTTAAACTGGGTGTAATGATCCCTCTTGGCATTATAGAAGATATCGCAGGCTGCCCGGAAGCGGTCATAGATCCTCTGATTCTCCTTTTTAGTGGCAAATCCTATCTCCCTCCAGGCTGACTGAATGTTCTCCACCTCTCTGGTAAGAATGTTCCAGTCTGCCCTCTCCTCCTTTGCGGAGTTTACAAGGGTCTCTATCTTGTCACAAAGTTCACGTTTCTTCTCCAGATTCTCCTTCTGTTCCTCTTTCTGCCCCTCAAAGTGTTCCTGCTGTTTCCTGTTGATTTTTGAGGTTGCTTCCCTAAAGCGGTCCCATATCTCCTCCCTCATCTCCTTGCTCACCGGCCCTATCTCTCTCCACTCTTCATGGAGTTTCTGCAGTCTCTTGAATGCCTGGATAATATTCGGTTCCTCCAGAAGGACCTCAGCCTTTTCGCACAACTCAGTCTTCATCTCAAGGTTCTTCTTGAAATCCAAATCCCTGAGTTCGTTGTTAATTTTTACATAATCATAGAACCTCTCAATCAGATACTGGTAAGTCTCCCACATATCCTTATTCCTTGCCTGAGGCACAGGGCCGACAGACTTCCATCTGTTCTGAAGCTCCCTGAAAGCAGGGAATGTCTGCTGTATATCCTCCTGCTTTTCCAGCAGTTCTTTTAATTCCTCGATTATCTGTAATTTACTGTTAAGGTTCTCCTCCTTCTGCTTCTCCAGGTTCTGCAGAAATTCTGTCCGCAGGGTCTTATAATTCTGATACAACTCTTTAAAACCCCTTTCCAGCTCTGCGAACGGATTTACCGATACTGATCCCGCCTCCTCTGTATCTGTCACCTCTTCACTTATGCTGTCAGCCACCTCCTGAGAAACGATAAAGCCTGCGGCAATCTTCTCTCTCTTAAGAGCTTTGTAGAATGAGGCTTTGAGAACATCGGCATATTTGTACATCTCCTGCTGGTCTCCCCGGTCGAGCAACTCCTGGAAGAGTTGTACGATCTCCTTGAGGCTTTTTGAAGAGTGATCCGTGTGTTCGGCTAAATTTGCATTTGCATTATCAGTTTCAGATTCAGGTAATTCAGTTTCCCTGAGCTGCTCCCCGGGAGCAGGGGTATTTAATAGTTCATCCATCGTTAAGAAGACAAAATAAGGTTAATATCCTGCAAATATATAAAAAAAGTTTGCCAAAGCTCAGCTTTATTTAATTTTGCATTATGATCAGGATTGATATAATATCATTATTGCCGGAGCTGCTTGAAAGTCCGCTTGGCCACTCAATAGTAAAAAGAGCTGCAGACAAAGGAATTGCACAAATTAACATCCACGATCTCAGGGATTATGGGAAGGGCTCGTATCGTCAGGTGGATGATTATCCATTTGGCGGTGATGCGGGTATGGTACTGATGATTGAACCTGTTTACAATCTGATCTCAGATCTTAAAAAAAGAGTCTCCTATGATGAGATTATCTATATGAGTCCTGATGGAGAGCTGCTTAACCAGAACCTTGCCAACAGACTCTCCTGCCTCAAAAATCTGATTATTTTATGCGGTCACTACAAGGGGATTGATCACCGCATAAGGGAACACTTGATAACCATGGAGATATCTATAGGTGACTATGTTCTGAGCGGGGGAGAGATCCCTGCCGCAGTTCTTTGTGATGCAGTGATACGTCTCATTCCGGGAGCGGTCTCAGATGAGACATCTGCACTCAGTGACTCATTTCAGGATAACCTTCTTGCCCCGCCTGTTTATACCCGTCCTGCAAAATTCATGGAATGGGAGGTGCCTGAAGTTCTGCTCTCCGGCAATCCAAAACTGATAAAGGAGTGGCAGGATGAGATGGCACTTGAAAGGACAGAGAGGCTAAGGCCCCGGCTCCTCAAACAAAAAAGTGACTCATAACCACACCCATATTCTCAGTCCGGCTCAGAATCCGAAATCATCAACTTTTACCTTTTCCTGCTCCTCTTTAAGAGGTGCTTCCGCTGTCAGATGTACCTGATTGGCTTCTACAATCATTGCCTTTACAGGTCTGGCAGGGCATATATATTCACAGGCACCGCAACCAATGCAGATATCCCTGTCGAGTTTTGGAATATAGAGATTTGTCCCTTTGTAGGGAATCATGGTTATAGCTTTTGTGGGGCAGTGTTCATCGCAGGCACCGCAATCGGTTTTATCGGTAAAGACAATACAGTTGCGCAAAGAGAATTTTGCCCTTCCTATCTGACAGAGTTTTTTCTCCTCCGGTGACATTGGAATAAGTGCATGGTTGGGGCATATCTGAGTGCAGGCGTTGCAGTCATATCCGCAGAAATGGTTCCTGTAGTCGAGGTGAGGCAGGAATAAACCATCCAGACCGTATTCACCAACTGCAGGTTTTATTATCCGGTTGGGGCATACTGAGATGCAGGCATGGCATGCAGTGCAGTTATCTTTAAGATGTTGAATACTTTGGGCTCCGGGAGGTGCAATTGAATGTTTTTTCTCTACCTCTTTCTCCTTCTCTGACTTAAAGGGTCTGAATTCTGCTGCCCTTGCAACAAGGGCAGTTCCGGCAAGGCCCATCGTGAGCAGGGCTCTCCTTCTGTCATCAGAAAAGTTATCCATCCCGGATGGTACTCTTCCGGCACTCTCCATGCCGGATTTTTTTTCTTTTCTTCTGTAAGCAAAACGGTATGTGACACTACCTCTTTTGCACATGGTCATACAGTTGAGGCAGGAGACACATCTTGAAACGTCTATCTTTCTGTTTTTTAAATCTATACAGTTGCTTTTACATACGGTGGAACAGGCTGCACACATATTGCATTCACTGCCCATTTCCGGCCTGAAGAGTGAGAAGCGGGATATTGCACCCAGAAGAGTGCCTGCAGGACATACAGTATTGCAATAAAGCCTTCTTCTGAAAGCGCTCATAATTGTTACAAGAATCAGTATAAAAGCAGAGAAAATAAAAATTTCAATTATAAACGGGGCATATCCGCGATAGAAGACTGACTCCGGGAAAATTCCCGCAAAAAGGTTATGAATTAAATTTTCCCCCAGGGATATTATTTCACTGGAAATTCTCCCCCAGTTGGAGTAGGGATCGGTGAGAGCCAGAGGGAGGGTCACACCGGCTGCAAGAGGAAGAAATGCCACCAGAGCGAAAAAGTAGCGGAGAAAATTCTGTGGTTTTCTGTATTTCTCCCTCCTCTGTTTTTTGCTTTTAAACAGATCGGCAATCCTTGAGACAATATCCTGGTAAACTCCCAAAGGACAAAGGAGAGAGCAGTATACCCTGCCAAAAAAAATTGTAATAACCAGCAAAAAAGCAAAGAATACTGCAGTGCCTGTAAACAGGCCAAGCAATGCAGGTACAAACTGTAAGTGAAGGACAGGTGAGAGTAACGAAGCTTTACTGTTGGCAAACCAGACAAAGTTGAGGGTTATAAGCAGAAAAAACAGAAGGGCAAGTATCACCCTTATCCACTTGAGCTTTTTATACATGTTCAGATTTTTATTCTTTTAACAGAGAGTGAGTCCAGATCAGTGGTCCCAATATTCATCTTTTCGGCTATGCCGATATGACTTACCGAGTTGATATCCATTGGTCTGAATTGGCTGAAGAATTTAACGGCAGCAGTATCTGCGGCCACAATGTCAGTGGAGATAAAGAGGGCTTTTGCCAGCTGAACATCGTCGGGACTCTTTCCCTTGGGGCCGTTTTGGGTCATTATCCTGTAGGCGTCCACAATGTTCAGAACAGGCATTTTGGAGATAGTGGAACAATCTGCAATGCACTGCTGGAGATCATTTGCATGCAAGAATCTTCTATCCCATACGATACCCATAAAATTTTTCATGGATATGGTCATTCTGGCCCCTCCGTGTGTCTTAAGAACAGGGACATTTATCCATGCATCACAATCCAGTATCTCGGAGTGTATTTTTGCCTCCTTTAGCCTTTTGCCTTTTGGTATCTTTACACTTTTGTAATACTTTTCATCATGAGCGAATGCAATTCTTGCACCTGCAGCTTTTGCCGCATCCTCTATACCACTGTTTTTGTAGCAGGACTGCCAGTGATCGCAGCTGTGGTCAAAGACAACTACCTCAGCCGCACCTGCTCTTAAACAATCCTTTACAATTGCTGCAACAAGTTCCGGATTGGTATTGGCTCCCTCCTCAGGTGATTTATCCCATCCGATATTAGGTTTTACAACAATTTTCTGCCCTCTTTTCACAAACCGGGATATTCCTCCCATTGCCTCTATGGCTTTAGCATACATCTGTGCAGGTTCTCCTCCCATAACTGCCACGAGATCATTGTTACCGCCGGAAGCAACCGCCGCAGGCTCCTTTGAGAACAGTGTACTGCTTTTAAAAGAGGCAATAGAAGCCACTCCTCCGTATATCAGACCTTTTAAAAAATTCCTTCTTTCCATAAACATTTTTAATTACTACAAATATATCCAAAAAAGAAAAAATAGATATATCTTTATACAAATTTATGAAAGGATCTGTTATTAAGAGAATCTGGCTTTTTTACTACGAGGGGTTCCGGAGCATGACTCTTGGCAAGACTCTCTGGGTGATAATTCTTATTAAACTTTTCATAATGTTCTTTGTCCTCAAACTTTTCTTTTTCAAGGACCCTCTCAGGGATTTTAAAACAGAGGAGGAGAAGAGCAGACATATAATCAATGAACTTACAATCAAACAGAAGTGATAATATTATTATTGTACTATATACCACCGGTATATTATGCCGGACTAAACTAAACTAAACCGTAATAACCTAAACTATAGCCAAATATGATATTAGCATCATTTGTCGATCTCTCCAGATTGCAATTTGCCCTTACTGCAATGTTTCATTGGATATTTGTTCCGCTGACAATAGGGCTGGGTGTGATTATCGCAATCATGGAGACTTATTATTTAAGAACCGGTAATCCTTTCTGGAAACGAACCACAAAATACTGGATGAAAATCTTTGCAATTAATTTTGCAATAGGAGTGGCAACGGGTATTATTCTGGAGTTCCAGTTCGGCACAAACTGGAGTAACTATGCCTGGTTTGTCGGAGACATCTTTGGTGCGCCGCTTGCAATAGAGGGGATTCTCGCGTTTTTCCTTGAGAGTACCTTCTTTGCAATTATGTTCTTTGGTTGGGACAAGGTGAACAAAAACATGCACCTTTTATCCACATGGCTTGTCTCGGCAGGCACAATACTATCTGCTTTCTGGATTTTGATTGCGAATGCATGGATGCAGTTTCCCACAGGAATGGAGTTTAATCCTGACACCGCCAGAAATGAGATGGTAGATTTCTGGGCGATAGTCACCTCTCCGGTGGCAATAAATAAATTTATCCATACTGTTACCAACGCGTTTGTGCTTGGATCAATTGTGGTTATAGGAATTTCCTGCTGGTATCTCCTTCATAAAAGAGAGGAGGAGTTCTCCAGAAGAAGTATTAAGATAGCATCGGTATTTGGACTGGTATCCCTGGTTGTTCTTATCTGGACAGGGGATGGCTCTGCCTATCATGCCGGTAAAAAACAGCCCATGAAGCTTGCGGCGATGGAGGGATTGTATAAAAGCCGGGAGGGCACTCCGCTTGTAGCTATCGGAATCCTTAATCCCAGGAAAGATATCAGGAAGATTAAGGAGGACTCCCTGACATACAAACTGGAGAAGCCCTATCTTTTTAACATTTCTGTTCCGGAAGGGCTCTCCCTTCTGGCAAACAGAAAAACGGGAACATTTGTTCCCGGGATAGAAGACATTTTAAAGGGAGGATACACCTACACTAACAGAAACGGAGAAGAGAAAACCGCCCCTCCTGTGGAAGAGAGGATGAGACTGGGAAGAATGGCAGCAGGAGCTCTGTCTGATTACAACAAGGCAAGGATCGCCGGTGACACGCTCAGGATGAAAAATGCCAGAGCTGTTCTGGAAGAGAATTACGACCATTTTGGTTATGCATATATAAACGATCCTGTCGAGGTTGTACCAAATGTACAACTGGTGTTCTATGCCTTTAGGGTAATGGTGATACTGGGAGGGTTCTTTCTTTTATTCTTTGGCCTTACAATATATCTTGAGAAAAAGGGGACCATCGGCAGGACAAAATGGTATCAGTATCTTGGAATCGCTTGTATACCATTGGTTTATATATGTTCCCAGGCCGGCTGGATAGTTGCTGAGGTGGGCAGACAGCCCTGGACAATCCAGGACCTGTTACCTGTAAGTGCTTCCGCATCCGGCGTATCATCCTCCGCTGTTCTTACCACAATAATTCTCTTCTTTGCCCTTTTCACTGCACTGCTTGCTGCTGAGACAGGGATTATGATAAAGGTTATCAGAAAAGGTCCTGAGGCCTGAAATAGCTTTGTTAAACTGAATAATAATTAGAGATATGTTATATTTTCTGCAACACTACTGGTGGATGGTGGTATCCCTTCTGGGAGCTTTACTGGTGTTTCTGATGTTTGTCCAGGGTGGTCAGACTCTGCTGTTTCTCACAACCAGAAATGAAGATGAGAAGAGTATCCTTGTGAACACTTTCGGACACAAATGGGAGCTGACATTTACAACTCTGGTCACATTTGGAGGTGCTCTTTTTGCCTCTTTTCCACTTTACTACTCCACCTCCTTTGGAGGGGCATACTGGCTGTGGATCACAATTTTATTTCTATTTGTGATACAAGCTGTATCCTACGAGTACAGAGGCAAAGCCGGCAACTTACTTGGAGCCCGTACCTACGAGATGTTTCTTTTCCTTAACGGTATGGCCGGCACCATTCTTTTGGGTGTGGCTGTGGGAACCTTCTTTACGGGTGGAGAGTTTATTATGAACAAAAACAGTATCACAGAGATACTCAATCCGACCATCTCCTACTGGGCCAATTCAGCTCATGGTCTGGATGCCGTGACAATACCTTTCAATCTTGGAATGGGCATTGTTGTATTTCTGGCAGCCCGTACTCTGGGAACCCTGTATGTAATAATGCAGGTAGACTCCCCGGAACTGGTCTCAAGGTGCAGAAAGCAGGTTAAAATCACAGCACCTGCCTTTGTTGCCGGATTTCTGCTGCTGTTAGCCGCCCTGTTCACAATGACAGGATATTCTGTAGAGCCCGCCACAGGAATAGTATCTCCTGTAAAGTTCAAATATTTTCTTAATATGACCACTCTTGTGTGGCCGTTGATCATACTCATCGCCGGATTGATTCTTGTTCTGACGGGAATTGTCAAATCCTTTACCGGCAAAAGTAAATTCAGCTTCTACGCAACCGGAGCAGGTGTTTTTCTTGCCGTTTGGAGTCTCCTTATCTGCGCCGCATTCAACAACACAGCCTTTTTTGTCTCAAAGGTAGATCCCCGGATGTCTCTCACACTTTATAACAGCTCATCCAGTGAGTTTACACTTAAGGTTATGGCTTATGCATCCCTCCTTCTTCCCTTTGTGGCCGGCTACATAATTTATGTGTGGAGGGCTTTGACAAAGAGCCGGATTAATCAGGATGATCTGAACAAGCCGGATGCTCACAAATATTGATTGGAAAGAGGATATTGGGAATAGGATCCTGAGTATTATTTACGGGAAGCAACAAGTGTATTGAGCAAAAGAGCCACTCTTGTCATCGGGCCTACTCCTCCGGGTACAGGTGTGATATAGGAGGCAAGAGGTGCAACAGTATCAAAATCGACATCACCTTCCAGTCTGAATCCGGATTTTGTATCCGGCGTCTCAACTCTTGTTATTCCGACGTCAATAACCACTGCTCCCTTTTTGACCATATCTCCTTTAAGGAATCCGGGTCTCCCCAGAGCGGCCACAACTATATCGGCACTTCTTGTATAAGCAGCAATATCCCTGGTTCTGCTGTGGCATAAAGTGACTGTACAATCTCCGGGAGATGATTTAAGCGAGAGCAGGTTTGCCAGAGGTCTCCCGACAATGTTGCTCCTGCCGATTATAACACAGTGTTTCCCTGAGGTCTCTATATTGTATCTCTTTAATAATTCCAGAATTCCAAGAGGTGTTGCAGAAATATAAGAGGGAATGCCCAACATCATTTTCCCAACATTTACAGGATGAAACCCATCCACATCCTTGGCAGGGTCAACAGTCTCAATGATAGTCATTTCATCTATGTGTGGAGGCAGGGGCAACTGAACTATCAGGCCATCAATATCATTGTCTGCATTCATCTCCTTTATTCTCTCAGTCAGCTCCATCTGTGTTAAAGAGGCCGGCAGACGCAAAACCGTGGATTTGAAACCCACCTGTATGCAGTCCCGCTCCTTGTTGTCCACATATGTTCTGGAGGCACCATCTTCTCCGACAAGAATGGCTGCAAGGTGAGGCACTTTACCACCCCCGGAGAT
>JALNXR010000309.1 GCA_023230265.1 Bacteroidales bacterium
CGGGCCGAGGTGGATATTCTTAACTCCCAGCGAAAGAAGAGCAAGAAGAACTATCACTGCCTTCTGTTCGTACCATGCAATATTGTAGGCAATCGGCAGCTCGTTAACATCGTTGGCATTGAATATCTCCTTGAGTTTTAAAGCAATCACTGCCAGAGAGTAAGAGTCGTTGCACTGGCCGGCATCCAGAACGCGCGGAATTCCTCCTATATCTCCTAGTCCCAGTTTATTGTAACGGTACTTTGCACAACCTGCAGTAAGTATTACAGTGTCCTTTGGCAAAGCCTGCGCAAACTCAGTGTAATAAGCCCTGTCCTTCATCCTTCCGTCACATCCTGCCATTACAAAGAATTTTCTGATTGCTCCCGACTTAACAGCCTCTACAACTTTATCTGCAAGTGCAAATACCTGTGCATGTGCAAAACCTCCGATAATTTCACCCTTTTCAATCTCTGTGGGGGGAGCGCATCTCTTTGCGTGCTCAATTATTGCAGAAAAATCTTTTGATCCGCCCTGAGGTCTCTCTCCAATGTGTTTGAAACCGGGAAAACCGGCAGAACCTGTTGTATAGATCCTGTCTGCGTAAGTTGACGTAGATCTGGGAGGTACAATACAGTTGGTAGTAAAGAGCACCGGGCCGTTAAAGGTTTCGAACTCCTGGACCTGTCTCCACCATGAACTTCCGTAGTTACCCACAAAATGTTTGTACTTCTTAAAGGCAGGATAGTAATTTGCAGGAAGCATCTCAGAGTGGGTATAAACATCCACACCGGTACCCTCTGTCTGTTTGAGAAGATCTTCCATATCTCTCAGGTCATGGCCTGAGATAAGGATTCCGGGATTGTTCCCTACTCCGATGTTAACTTTGGTAATCTCAGGATTTCCGTAAGTAGAAGTATTGGCTTTATCAAGAAGGGCCATAACTTTAACACCGTTTGAACCGGTCTCCAGCACCAGTGCAGTAAGCTGGTCTGCAGTGAGATTATCATTGGTTATATCCACGAGGGCTCTCTGCATAAATGCGTGAATTGTGTTGTCTTCATAACCCAGGTTTGCAGCGTGTTCACCATATGCTGCCATACCTTTGAGACCATAGGTTACCAGTTCTCTGAGAGAACGCACATCCTCATTTTCTGTAGAAAGCACACCAACTTTGGCTGCCTTTTCCTCCATTGCAGCTACATCATCAGAACTCCAGAAGGCGCCCTCAAATTTAATCTCTTCAATCCTGCCCCCTTTGGAGACGAACTGGTCGCGGACAGCGTCCCTGAGCCTAAAAGCAGCTTTGATTTTCTGAATGAATCTCTCTCTGTCAAAATTGGCGTTGGTAATTGTCATAAAGAGAGAGTCAAAAATAAATTTGTTTACCTCGGGATTCTCCGTACCCATCTCTCTCAGACGGACAGAGTATTGGGAGATTCCTTTGCATAGGAAAACCAGCAAATCCTGAAGATTTGCCACATCAGAAGTCTTTCCGCAAACTCCCTGCACTGTGCATCCGGTGTTTTTTGCGGTCTCCTGGCATTGAAAACAAAACATTTTACTCATAAATAATAAATTAAATTGATAATCGACTTGGTATTTTGCACAAAAATATAAGAATAAAATCTCATAATCTGTAACAATTATTACATATTAATAACTTTGCAAAATATTAATTTATTAAATATATGAAAAAAAGGGGAATTATTAGTGATCTTCATCCCGGAAAAGAGTTAAAGCTGGAATTCTGCATTATCCCCGGATGGGTATCCTGCACTCTTTCTGAGTTCAGGAAAGGAGATCTGATTGCGAGGCAGGGAGATCTTTGCAAAGGGCTCTATGTACTCACCCGGGGCACTGCAGCGGCAGAGATGATATCAGAAAACGGAAGGCTGATAAGAATAGAGGAAATTAATGCTGTGAGACCTCTGGCTCCGGCTTTTATTTTTGCAACTGATAACCGGTTCCCCGTTGATGTCATTGCAGCAAGTGAATGTGAAGTGGTTTTTATAGATAAAAGAGAGTTAATTTCTCTCTTTACCCAGGATGCACAAACTCTTGAAAATTATTTAAGATATAATTCCGACAAGGCCAAGTTCCTTACTGACAAGATAATGATGCTGTCCGTAAAAACTATCAGGGGGAAACTTGCACACTACATTCTGCATCTTTACAATATCGTTCAGAAAAGCTCTCCCGGAAAAGCAGTTGTAATACTGGATAAAAACCAGACGGAACTTTCAAAATTTTTTGGAGTCTCACGGCCTGCTCTTGCAAGAGAATTGGGAGAGATGGAAAAAGATGGAATAATTGTGGTTCACGGACGGGAGATAAGGGTTTTAAACCTTTCAAAATTAAAAGAGGCCTGCGGATAATACATTATCTGCAGGCTCTCTCCCATTTAACATTACTACCGGAACCACACATCAGCATATTTTCCGGTAAATCAGATCAGACTATTCGTAGCTGTCCAGAATCTCTTTAATCTGTAATGGATCAACCCTTCCGTACACCTTATCCCCGATTAGCATAACCGGTGCAAGTCCGCAGGCTCCAACACAACGGAGACAATCCAGTGAGAATTTACCATCGTCTGTAACTCCTCCCACTTTAATTTTAAGTTGATTCTTAAGTTCATCCAGAACCTTTTCGCCTCCTCTTACATAACAGGCAGTTCCCATACACACTGATATCGGATGCCTGCCCTTGGGGGTCATGGTGAAGAATGAATAGAAACTAACAACTCCGTAAACTCTTGCCACAGATATTTTTAATATATGGGCAACCTCTCTCTGTACATCTTCCGGAAGAAATCCAAGTTCTTTCTGAATGCTGTACAGAATTTTTATCAAATCACCGGGACTGTTATGGTAATAAGTGCAAATGTCTGCTATGCTCTTTTTATGGCACTCCTGTATTTTAAATGCTCCCATGACAAATTA
>JALNXR010000031.1 GCA_023230265.1 Bacteroidales bacterium
CCAACTGCTATTCTCATATATCAATAAAAAAGGGGCAAGCTGATTATATCGCACCGCTACAACCACCTGCCCTTGCTTCCTTCCGGACCTGGGGGAGTTCAGTGGGAGCTGGTCGTATAAGACTTACCCCGCACAAAGATAATATATTTTTTTATTCTTCTTTCTCCTTTTCCGGGAGATTGTTAAAGGGAAAGGGGAGTAACCCTGAGACACTCTCAATAACCATAGTTCTCCGGGAGCCTCCGATCACGATTTTAAGAGCCTTCCCGGATCTCGATTCGGATTCTGCCATAACCTGCCGGCAGGCACCGCAGGGAAGGGTGGGCATTTCACAGGGGACACCTTTCTGAGATGCTGTCACAGCCAGGGATTCAATAGCGGCGTCCGGATATTTTGCCTGGGCGTAGAAGATTGCCACCCTCTCTGCGCAGAGTCCGGAAGGATATGCTGCATTCTCCTGATTGTTTGCAGTGATAATCTCACCATTATCAAGTCTGACTGCAGCGCCCACATTAAATCCGGAGTATGGTGAATAGGCGTCATGGGTAGCCTTGGCCGCACTCTTCAATAATTCAGCTTCATCAACCGGAAGCTCCTCTCCTGAATAATACTCTCTGTATTCAATATTTAATTGTTTTTTCCTCATTGCAATGAATTGATATGAATGCAAAATTAGTAATTTTGTACGATACAGTAACACACCTTATGACTCCTCCTCAGAGACTTTCACTTATAAAGCGGGGTTTTCCCCTGGTATTGCTTTTAGGGCTTGCTATTTTTGTTAACTCCTTCATCTTTGCCCAGTCCCGCTCTGTAATTTCGCGCTCACTCACCAGAAGGGAGTATATCGGGCAATATAAAGATCTGGCCATGGAACAGATGAAAAAATATCGCATCCCGGCCAGTATAATTCTTGCACAGGGTTGCCTGGAATCTTCCGACGGTAACTCCAGACTTGCACGGGAAGCTAATAATCACTTTGGAATCAAGTGCCACGATTGGGATGGAGAGAAGATTTTCCACGATGATGACGAAAGGAACGAATGTTTCAGGAAATACCCCGATGTTGAAACCTCCTATGAGGATCACTCACTTTTTCTTACAGAAAGGGATCGTTACAGGTTTCTCTTTTCTCTTGCTGTGACGGACTACAGAGAATGGGCACATGGGCTGGGGAAGGCAGGATATGCAACAGATCCTGCATATGCCAGACATCTTATCAGGATAATAGAAGAGTACAACCTTGCCCAATTTGACACTCTCTCTTCACAAGTGGATTATTCTCTGCGTGATGATTACAAACCCGGGAGGGAGAAAAAATCAGGGGAGTCATATTATAGTATAGTTATAGGAAGGACAATTAATAAGATAAACGGGCTCACATTCATTATTGCCGGAAGTGGAGACAATTACGATAATCTGGCAAAAGAGTATTCCCTTTTCAAAAAAGAGCTGTTGAAATTTAATGATTTACCGGATGACACACCTCCTGCAGAGGGTACAATAATTTTTCTGGAGAGGAAAAAGAGAGATTTCAGGGGTCCTCAGAGGGAACATAATGTGGAACCCGGAGAGACTATGCACATGATATCACAGCTTTATGGTATCAGATTAAAGGAGTTGACAGGGATAAATCCACAATTTAATATGGGTAAGGAACCTCAGCCTGGGGATTTGATTAAGTTAAAAAGAAGATGAAAGGGGTGGCTAAAAAGAGATTTACAAGAGTTGTCATAACTATATCATTGCTAATAATATTTTTAGCATTTGGATTTCTTTTGAAATATTACATATTGTACTACTCTCCGAATACAACATATACGGAGTCCTGCATTTACATTTCCAAAGGAAGTACCTGGAAGGATGTAATGGACACTCTAAGAAACTCTTCTGCAATCAAAAGAGTAGCCCGTTTTGAAAAGGTTGCAAAGAGAGAGAGGTTGCCGGAAACATTTAAACCGGGCAGATACCGGATCAAACCGGAGAGCGGAAATCTTTCGCTGGTCAGAACACTTAAATTCGGATGGCAGGAGCCAATGAAGCTTACAATATCAGGAAATATCAGATCCATGGAGAGACTCTCCTCCCTCCTCTCCAAAAAGCTGGATTGCGACTCTTTATCCTTTATTGAGGAGTTTAGCAGGAGAGAGCTGATGGACAGTCTGAAACTTACAAAAGAGACCTTTATATCACTTTTTCTCCCCAACACTTATGAAGTATATTGGACAATAACTCCTAATCAGCTGGTAAACAGGATGAAGAGAGAATACGACAGGTTCTGGGATGGAGAGAGAAAAAAAAGAGCCAAAGAGCTGGGTTTTAGCCCTGTAGAAGTTATCACACTAGCTTCCATTGTCTCACAGGAGAGTAATGTTGCAGATGAACTCCCTGTCATTGCCGGTGTTTACCTTAACAGATTAAAAAGAGGTATTCCCCTGCAGGCTGACCCCACTATCAAATTTGCAACCGGTGATGACTCCCTCAGAAGAATTCTCCGTAAACATCTGGAGATTGACTCTCCCTACAACACATATATTTACAGCGGGCTTCCTCCGGGACCGATAGTGATCCCCCCGGTTAATGCCATAGATGCCGTGCTTAAATACAGGGAACACAATTATCTCTACTTTTGCGCAAAACCAGCTCTTGACGGAACTCATAACTTTGCAGCAACTCTGTCAGAACATAACAGAAATGCCTCTGCATACCACAGAGCTATAAACTCCCTTCCGAAGAGATAAACTCAATTGCCTTTTTAAACGCCTGGTCTCCGTATGAATTGATTACTTTGTAATAGTTGTTCATACCATAAAGAGTCCTGGCAACCAATGCCGTAATATTCAGAGATATCTGATCCTCACTCCTTGCAGCCTGCTCCTTGTTCATCTCCAGCCCCTTTTCCGCAGCGTAATTGTAAAGCTGCCCCAGCAATTTTTCATCAATCACAAAATAGCTTGAGAAGCTTCCGAAGTCCGGGTACTTTTTTAACAGCTCCTCCCTGTTGAGATCCAGGTAGGAGTTTACAAAATCGGTGAGTATGTTTCTCCTTACCAGCAGGGAATAGTATTCGGAAAAAAATGTAGTATCGGCAGGAACAAAAATATCCGGCATTATACCTCCTCCTCCAAATACAGTTCTTCCCAACACAAGTGTCTTATATTTAAGTGAGTCTGGCAGAGATATGCTGTCCCGGCTAAAATATTCCCCTCTTCTGTAGCGTTCGACATGATCCATATAGTAGTCCTTTGACCTGCCCTTTTGGTAAGGCATCTGAATAACCCTTCCCGATGGGGTGTGATATCTTGCAACCGTAAGTCTGAGCTGCGAGCCGTCGTTCAGAGGCAGCAACTGCTGAACTAGTCCTTTACCAAAGGAGCGTCTCCCGATTATGACCCCTCTGTCCCAATCCTGAATTGCCCCTGCAACAATCTCGCTCCCCGATGCGGAGTCCTCATCAATCAAAACCGCCAGAGCTCCTTTTCTGTAGAAACCGTTTCCGTTTGCCCTCTCCATCATTTTTGGAACTCTCATACCCTCTGTATAAACAATCATCTGATCCCTTTCCAGAAAAAAATTGGAGATTTCAAGGGCTGTTCCAAGATAGCCACCGCTGTTTCCCCTGAGATCCAGAACAATACCTTCTATTCGTTTTAAATTAAGAGCTACCAGCGCATCTATTATCTCCCTGGATGAAGTTGCAGCAAAACGGCTGAGTTTAAGGTAAACAACTCCTGGTGACACCTCGTAACAGGCGTCAAGACTGTTAATAGGAATTTTATCTCTGATAATTTCAAAAGTAAGAATCTCCCTCTCTCCCTTTCTTAGCACATCAAGTTTTACCCTTGTATCCTTGGGACCTCTCAGATATTTCTGAACCAGCTGGTTTGTAAGCCCGATTGATGCAATATTCTCAGAATCTACCGCAATAATTTTGTCCCCTGCTCTCATTCCGGCCCTTTCGCAGGGACCGTTGGCAATAGTAGCAGAGACAGTAAGGGTATCTCTAATAATCGCAAACTCAATTCCCACCCCTTCAAAATTTCCCTCCAGCGGCTCGTTCATTGCTTTTACATCCTTTGCAGTCACGTATGAGGAGTGAGGGTCCAGCTCCCCCAGAATACTGGTAATTGCAACATCTACAAGACGGATGTTATCCAGAGAATCGAGATAGTAGTTGTTCAGGTAAAAAAGGGTTTGCCCCAGTTTGTTAATTACCCGATCCGTCCCCTCCCTGTTCTGAGCCTCAGAAGAGAGAGTTACAACCATTGAAAAGAGGAGTAGGTATAGCGTTTTGTTTAAATTCATCTTATATGTATATTTTATATCACTTGAGCAGAGGAATATCAAAAGTCATGCCTTCCCTGGCAATATAAGTTTCGGGGAAGATCTCCCTGGCCTGATCAAGCAGAATTGAGGGATCTTTGTATCTGGAAGAAAAGTGGCCGATAAGAAGTTTTGTTGCACCTGCAGCATTGGCAGCCATTGCTGCATCCTCTGCTGTGGAGTGCATTGTGGAGTGGGCGGTTTCGGCCATCTCTCTTCCAAAGGTAGCCTCATGATATATCATGTCACAGCCCGATATAAACCGGGTAAGCCCTGGAAAAGGTGCAGTGTCGCTGCAATATGCAAAAGATCTGGGTATGTAGGGTAAATAGGTAAATGACAAGTTTTCCAGAATTTGACCGTTCTCCCTGACAATGTCCTCGCCTGATTTAAGTGAGGCTATCTCAGCAAGGGTGAGTTTATACTCATCTATAAGAGCTTTATGGATATTTCTGGCGGGGCGCTTTTCATCAAATCTGAATCCGTAGCAGTCCACACGGTGGTTGAGCGGGAAGGAGGAGATTTTTATTTTCCTGTCTTCCATAATGGTGTCCATATCCTGAGATATCAGTGACTTATGAACGATTTCGTAATTTAACATCTCGCCAAAGTGATCCATAAAAAAGCTGAGAATCTCTGAGAATCCTGCCGGAGCAAAAATCCTCAGCTGAGAAGTTCTCCCCATCATGGACATGGTTGACAGGAGACCGAAAATCCCGAAAATATGATCCCCGTGAAGATGAGAGATAAAAATATTATCTATCTTCAGGAAAGGGTATCCCCACTTCCTGAGAAGCATCTGGCATCCCTCCCCGCAGTCTATCAAGAACAAGCGCTCATGCACATTCAGGACATGAGCGCTTGGAAACCTATCTGCAGAAGGCAATGCCGAAGCACACCCCAGAGATGTGAAGGAGAATTTCATCTACTTGTTAGCCTGATCTTTGCTCTCCATCTCGCTTTTGAGAGCAGCCAGTTCACTTATATCACCGAGCGTTGTTTTTTCAAGATTGGCTTTAAGCTTTTTAACAGCTTTTTGTGTAGAGTCGGATTCGTTCTCACGCTCCTTATGCTCTTCCTTTTTGGTCTCTTCAAAGATTCTGGTGTGAGAAAGTATGATTCTCTTTGTTATCTTGTTAAATTCAAGAACCTTGAAATCAAGTTTCTCCTCTGCTTTTGCAGTTGTTCCGTCCTCTTTCACAAGATTTCTCTGGCTTACATAACCCTCTACTCCGTAAGGAAGTGCAACTGTTGCACCTTTATCTACAAAAGCAGTTATTGTTCCTTCGTGAACAGATCCCTGTGTAAACACTGATTCAAAAACATCCCAGGGATTTTCTTCCAGCTGTTTGTGTCCAAGGCTGAGACGGCGGTTTTCCTGATCCACTTCCAGAACGATTACATCAAGTTGTTCACCGACAGAGGTGAATTCAGACGGGTGCTTAACCTTTTTGGTCCAGGAGAGGTCGCTGATATGCACCAGGCCGTCAACACCCTCTTCCAGTTCAACAAAAACCCCAAAGTTTGTAAAGTTTCTCACAGTGGCTGTGCACTTTGTGCCAACTGCATACTTCTGTGCAATTGTTGCCCATGGATCAGTCTTGAGCTGCTTGATGCCAAGAGACATTTTTCTCTCATCCCTGTCAAGGGTAAGAATAACGGCTTCAACCTCGTCCCCGACTTTCAGGAAATCCTGTGCACTGCGGAGATGGAGTGACCATGACATCTCAGATACGTGAATAAGTCCTTCAACTCCGGGCTGAATCTCAATAAATGCACCATAATCAGCAATTACAACCACTTTACCTTTAACCTTGTCACCTACCTGGAGATTGGTATCCAATGCATCCCACGGGTGAGGATTGAGTTGTTTGAGACCAAGGGCAATTCTCTTTTTGGTGTCATCAAAGTCCAGAATAACAACATTGATCTTCTGGTCCAGCTGAACCACCTCTTCCGGATGGTTAATGCGTCCCCAGGAGAGATCGGTTATATGAATAAGACCATCAACACCGCCAAGGTCAATGAAGACTCCGTATGAGGTGATATTTTTAACAATACCTTCCAGTATCTGCCCTTTTTCCAGTTTGCCGATAATGTCTGCTTTTTGTGCTTCCAGTTCTGCCTCGATAAGAGCTTTGTGAGAAACAACCACATTGCGGAACTCGTGATTTATCTTTACTATCTTGAATTCCATGGTTTTGTTGACATAAATGTCGTAATCCCTGATAGGTTTTACATCTATCTGGGAACCTGGGAGAAATGCCTCTATACCAAAGACATCCACAATCATGCCACCTTTTGTGCGGCACTTGATGTATCCCTTAACGATTTCATCCTTTTCACAGGCTTCGTTAACCCTGTCCCATGAACGAAGTGAGCGGGCTTTTTTATGAGAAAGCAGAAGCTGCCCTTTTTTATCTTCCGCATTTTCGACATATACTTCAACTTTATCACCTACAGCCAGTTCCGGATTGTACCTGAATTCATTGATACTGATCACACCCTCACTCTTGTAACCGATGTTTACAATTACCTCTCTTTTGTTGAGTGCAACCACTGTTCCTTCCACAACCTCATTTTCAATAACCTTTGACAATGTCTGGCTGTAGAGATCTTCGATCACCGATTTATCGGTGTCGTAAACTTTCTCTTTTTCGAATGCATCCCAGTCAAATTTATCCACTGAAACTGATGCATTGCTTTTGCGTTTTGATGTCTGTTCTTCAACCGGAGCTGCTTCATCCTCTATGAAAGATTCCAGTTTTTCTTCGCTCTTTTTGACGATTTCTATGTTGTCGTCATTTTCGAGTACTTCGTTACGATCTTTTGTCATTTAAATAATTAATTAAACTTTAAGTAGTTAGACTTTATTTGTAGTTAATTTTAGGGCTCAAAGATATATAAATTTTATCATACCACAAAAAATTGAGAGATAGAGAGATCTGTGCTATATTTGTGAAATTTTAAATCTATGGAAACAAAAGTGCAAAAAAGCGGACTCGCTTCATTCTCAAAAAATTTCTGGACAGTAATATCTATGGAGTTTCTGGAGAGAGGGGCATATTACGGTGTAATGTCAATCCTGTCAGTTTACCTGATACTCTCCCCTGACACCGGAGGACTGGGTTTCAGCAAGGAACAGGCAGGAGCTGTTCTTGGAATAATTACACCCATGTTATATTTTCTTCCTATTATCTCCGGTGCTGTTGCTGACCGTTACGGATACCGCAAAGTTCTCTTTTTTGCATTTTTCTGCATGATTATCGGATACTCCTTTACAGGCATCTCCAAATCCTATATAGCAATCTTTTCGTCACTGATAATTATGGCATTGGGTGCAGGATTCTTCAAACCTGTCATATCAGGGACAATAGCAAGGAGCACTAATGAGAGCAACTCCTCTCTTGGTTTCGGAATTTTCTACTGGTCTATCAATCTTGGAGCTTTTCTCTTTCCTCTTATTCTTATTCCTTATCTCAAAGCCATCTCTTACAGCTACATATTTTATATGGCCGGGATTATCGGACTTTTGCTCCTTTTGATCAATGTTTTCATTTACAGGGAGCCTGTCAGGGAGAAAAGCGGAAAAGATCTTTCTGTTGTCTTCAAGGAGATGATTATGGTACTTAAGGACTGGCGATTTATACTTATGATCTTCATCTACTCCTGCTTCTGGATTCTATACTTCCAAATGTTTGGAACAGTGCTTTGGTATGTAAGAGATTATGTTGATATGACACCTCTTAACCAGGCTGTCAATTCATTCCTCTCACTTTTTGTCAGCAACCCCTCCTGGAAATTTGATGTGGAACATGTCACCGTGATAAACGCAGGGGTAATCATTCTCCTTCAACTGTTTGTTTCCAGCATAGTAAAAAAATGGCCGGCCCTTCCGACTATGATCACCGGAATTGCATTCGGCACTGCGGGTATGGGTATTCTTTCACTTTCCACATCACCCTGGATATTCATTACCGGTATAATAATATTCACTCTCGGAGAGATGACAACCCACCCGAAATTCTTATCCTACATAGGCCTTATTGCCCCGTCTGACAAGAAGGCTCTTTACCTTGGGTACTCATTCCTTTATGGAGTCATTGGCAGCAGCATAGGAGGATTTTTGGGTGCAAGGCTATATGTAAAATATGTTGATCGATTAGGAGATCCATCAACACTGTGGATAATATTTACATTTATCGGGCTGTTCAGTATTCTGTCACTGATTCTTTACAACAGGTTCGTGGCAAAAAAGTGATCAGTTGAGCATCTTCTTCCTCCTGAATATTACAGTCACTATAATTACCGCAGCTATCATTATAAGGGAGATAAGTGTAAAGTCAATTTTACCGCCTACTAGCGGCAGCTCAACATTCATCCCGAATATACTTGCAATGAGTGTAGGGGGCAAAAAGAGCAGGGAAACAAAGGTGAAGATTTTCATTATTCTGTTCTGTTCCAGATTGATAAGACCCAGAACGGTGTTCTGCAGATACTCGAGCCTTTCGAAGCTGAAATTTGTATGATTGATTAGGGAGTTAATATCTTTAATCAGGATATTGAGTTTTGTAAAGACATCTCTGGGGAACTTGTCACTTTTAAGAATACCTGAGATCATCCTCTGCTTGTCAACTACATTTTCCCTCACCAACATAGTGTTCTCCTGCAGCTGATTGATATCCAGCAAAAGCTCCTCTCCCATTGTGCCGCCAAGGCTTACCTTTCTGCTGTATTGTGCTATCTCTTTGGACATAAGCTCTATCATGTCCGCATCCAGATCAACCCGGTTTTCCAGAATTCCCACTAAAATGTGATAACCAGTGGGCATACTTCTGTAATTGGCAATAAGCTTTCTCTGTATATCAGTGAAGCTTCTCAGTGGGACATGTCTGATAGTCACTATAATTCCTTCGCAAATAATAAAGGAGACAGCCTCCATAGAATAATTCTCCGGCCCGGGTATAAGGAAGTTTGTGTTGGCGAAAATTGTGGTTTCAGTCTCGGAATACCTGGACGAACTCTCTATCTCCTCTGCCTGTGCCCTGCTTTGGAGATTCGTATTAAGGAAGGTCTCAATGGCTCTCTTCTCCTCACCTGTGGGAGAGAAGAGATCAATCCACAACACATCATCATATCCAAGCACCTCCAGTGCTCCGATATCGCCGGTTGTTAATGTCTGTCCTTTCTGTTTGTAGATTATTTCAAGCATATCGTTTCCATTTAATGGTTTTTACTCAATCCCGTACCTTACGGCTGGCAATCAGTAAAACCATCGGACTTTGGACATATGCTCGGCCATTGCAAGTCTCCAGAATTCGTTGAGACCTGCTTTCTTGTTTCCGTTGAGGTTATAGGAGACATTTTCGTTAAGATATTTTATAATATAACCTCTCTCAAAACCATTGGGATAACTCTCTGCTGCCTTCTCAATGTTCAGGACTCCATAGGCGAGTGCATCGCAGAATCCGGAAACAAAATCCCTGTCAAGTTTCTTGTTTGCTGTCCAACAAGCAAACACAAAAGGAAGAGAAGTGTATTCAACCCATTCCAGCGCCAGGTCGTAAACATATTTAAAATTGGATGATAATTTAAGCGCCTTGTCCCCGATAAGCAGAAAGGAGCCGGTGGGATCGATGGGCATTTGTGAGAGATCTTCCTTAACAAATTCAGGTGATATCTTCCAGTATTTTGAGGCTAGTATCTTTACAAGAAGTACTGATGTTTCTGATTCTGAATCCAATACAATCTTCTTAATATCTTGCAGAGGTGTGCCGCTGCAAAGCAGAACAGAAGCAACTCTCGATTCGGCACCTATACACCAATCCGGTAGTATTAAATTATTCTCTACAAAGGGAATTTTGGCAACGGGAATTATTCCGATATCTGCACTCCCATCCATCAATCTCCTTGCGGATTCGGCAGGTGTATTGAACTGTAAAGCTATATCTCTCCTGATCGGATGATTCTCAAGCCCATACACAAACGGTATAGTATTCAGGTAAGATATGGCAGATACAGTGATCACATTGGATTATTTAATTGAATAAAGACCCGGCAAAGTTAAGATAAATATTCCAAATGCTCAATCAATATTTTTACTCCGATTGCAATTAGTATTATCCCTCCGGCTGCCTCCGCCCTTTTACCGAGCCCCGGAAGTATCTTTCTGCCCCATTTTATTCCGGCTGCAGATGAAAGCGCAGTAAAAATGAAAGTGATCAGTAATAAAAGTACAAATCTGATATCCGGAATCTGTAACATTGCAACCGAAACTCCAACTACAGCGGCATCTATGCTTGTAGCCACTGCCACTGTGAGCAATACAGATACTCTTCTGAAGTCGGTGCACCCTTTTTTCTCATCAGAAGAGAACGATTCCACAATCATCTTTATCCCGATATATGACAGCATGGCAAATGCAATCCAATGATCTACACTCTGCAACATGCCGTGGACAGAGATGCCTGCGATCCATCCGGCAAATGCAAAACCTGCCTGAATCAAGGCAAATACAGTTATAATTCTTAAAAAAACCAGCCTTGGAATATCCGGCATGCATATCCCGGATGAAAGTGATACTGCAAAAGTATCAAAACAGAGGCCTGCTGCAAGTAAAATTATCTCAGTAAGGGATATCATTTTTCAGATCTTCTTTCTCTTAGCAGATACATTCCTAAAAATGTAAACATACCGTTCATTATCAATATAGTAAAACCGAAACCAAAACCCAGCAGCTCCTTTCCGGCTATATCCAGAAAATAGCATAGCAGAGGAGAACCCAAAGCAACATAAGGCATAAAACGGTCTTTAACCTGATATTTTGTAAGTAGTCCAAAAAAGAAAAAACCCAGCAACGGACCGTAAGTGTAAGAGGCAAGCAGGTAGACCAGGTCAATTACGGTTTGTTTGTTGATTACATGGAGAACCAGAATTATCAGGAAAAAGAGCAGGGCAAAAGAGGCGTGAGCTCTCTCCCTGATCCTTTTTTTGCGCTCTTCCGGGAGATCCTCTCTCTTGTTGAACCCAACGAAATCGATACAGAATGATGTGGTAAGGGAGGTTAACGCTCCTCCGGCACTTGGATATGAGGCAGAAATCAGACCAATTATAAAGAACAGGCCCACCCCCAGCCCCAGGTATTGGCTGGCTATTACGGGAAAGAGTTTGTCTGTCTGAGCTTTTGTAAAGACACCGGCAGCATCGGCCAGTCCTATCTGCTCCATTCCCCCCAGTTTTGCACTCACAAAAACAGCCAGCAGAGCCCCCATAAAGAGGAAAAAGTAGTTCACGAGAACTATTGTAAGACTGGTTGTGTATATATTCTTCTTTGCCTCTTTTACACTCCTGCAGGTCAGATTCTTCTGCATCATCTCCTGATCCAGTCCCGTCATCACGATTGTAATAAATATTCCGCTGATAAACTGTTTTATTGAGTTTGTCCCGCTGCTCCATCTCCAGTCAAACCAGTTTGAATAGTCGCTTGAGCCTATCCCCGAAACAAGTTCTTTTAAGTTCCAGTCCATCTCCTTTGCAACCATAAAGATAGTCAGAAACACTGCCAGAAGCATAAATGTGGTCTGCAGCACATCTGTCCAGATTATTGTCTTTACTCCGCCTCTGTATGTATAGAGAAATATCATAAGCATAAAGATGAAAGCTACAACCCAGAAGGGTACTGAGCCTTGTGGCAGAAATGTATGCAGAACCAATACCACAACAAATATTCTTACGGCCACTCCGAGAATTCTGGAAACCATAAAGACAGAGGCTCCTGTTTTGTATGTATAGTGGCCGAATCTCTTCTCCAGATAGGTGTATATTGATGTAAGATTCATCCGGTAATATAGAGGGATAAGCACATTTGCAACCACTGCATAACCGACTACAAAACCTAGAACCAATGGCATATAGTAAAAATTCTGGTTAAGGACATTACCCGGAACTGAGATAAATGTAACTCCTGAAATAGAGGTTCCAACCATTCCGTATGCTACAATAAACCAGGGTGTTTTTTTATTTCCCCTGAAAAATGAACCCGGGTCCGCTTTTCTGGAGGTCAGCCATGATACCAGAAACAAAAGTATCGTATAGATTGTAAAGGTTGCCAGCAGCCAGGATACGGGGAATTGATGCATATTGAATTTATTTGTTGTTTACCGGATCAAAGGGCTGGCGGTTTTGAATGGATCTTCCAAGAGTTACCTCATCGGTATATTCCAGTTCATCCCCGAATCCTATACCCCTTGCTATTGTACTTATGTGCACTCCGGTTCCCTGCAATATCCTGTAGAGGTAGTAGGCTGTGGTTTCACCTTCCATTGTGGTGCTTAAAGCCATGAACACCTCTGTCACATCCTCCTTCTGCACTCTCTCCCTGAGTTTTGAAATTGAGAGATCAGACGGGCCGACTCCATCCATCGGGGAGATAATCCCGCCGAGCACATGATATAAGCCGTTGTACTGCATTGTATTCTCAATAGAGATGACATCCCTGACACTCTCCACTACACATATGCATCCCCGGTCTCTTCCGGAATCGTTGCAAATTTTACATACCTCAGTATCAGAGATCATATTGCACTCCCTGCAGTAGAGTGACTCTCTCCGTAGTCTGAGAATAGAATTTCCCAATCTTTCAACATTCTCCTGAGGCTGCCTAAGCAGATGCAATGCAAAACGCAAAGCACTTCTCGATCCGACACCCGGAAGGGAAGATAGTTCTTCCACTGTATTTTTCAGCAGCTGAGACGGCCAGCGATCCCTGTACATATTAATTAATCAGTCTTTTTTTTTAAATAGTAATCCACTGCATTTCTTACAGATCTGTGCTTTAAAAGAAGCTCTTTGGCATACCGGACATCCTCAATGGATGTCTCTTCCATTATCATCTTTGTTCCCCTGTCAATAAGCTTATTGTTTGTTAGTTGCATATCCACCATTTTATTCCCTTTCACGTGGCCCAGCCTGATCATTGTGGCTGTGG
>JALNXR010000310.1 GCA_023230265.1 Bacteroidales bacterium
GATTGTACTTATAACCTGTCTAAAGATTTTTCTGCCGGAGGGGGAGTGCAGTGTCAGGCCTGGAAGAGATATCAGAGTCTCTCTTATACTCTTGTCCATCCAGGGATAACCGGAACAGATATAGGTGTCTTCCCCCTCTCTGACAATAAATTGTTTAGCAGCAATTTTAAGACAGGTTTCAAAGCTGTTCCTGGATTTTCTTTTTCTCACACCAGTGCTGAACTCCGCGGAAAGTCCGCTGATATTTTCTAATGATGTGGATGCGGAGAAGTATATGCTCTCACCTTTTTTAATGGGCACTTCAAAATAGCCGGGAACAAAGAGGTCTTCCTGTGACTCATATGCTCTCCTTCTCTCCTCCTTGTACTCTATGTTGTAATACCAATCCGGGACCTGTACAAACTCAGCCTCTTTGCTCAACTGCAGATTTAAATCCGGGAATCCGGGATAGAGGCAGAAACTGCATCCTCCCTCAATTTTTCTGCACTGCCTGTTTATATCAGAATTGGCCTTTGAGAGGGAGTGAATATCTCTGAATGCCAGAAAAGGCTTAAGTCTCAGAACGGTCGGAGATTTTGCCTCCAGAAGGGTGTATTTGATCAACACCTGCTCCTTGTTGTGCATTAACATCAAAACCTTTCTAAGCAACACACCACCCACTCTGTATGTAATGGCTACCACCTTGTCAATCTCAAAGTTGCGGATGTATTTATGTCCACGGGGTTCATATACATCCCCGTACCTGTGAATTCCAAGATTGAATTCCCGGTTATGCTGGATCACAGTCTCGTCCAGTGAGGAGAGCAACAGATGCTTCCGCAGACCGAAATTCTTAAGCGGGAGTATCAAAAGACCGTGATATTTCCTTGTGTTGCAGCAAACTATCGTGGTATTCATATAGCCTCCTGCGTGATTTGTTGAGAGCACCTCTCTTTTAAGGGAGTATTCCAGATTTACAAGTTCATCTTTTTCGAATTCTAAGTAGGCCATGAAGTTTTACTCTTTAATCCTGCAATTTACAAAAAAAATGTTAAGAAATTATTGCTCACTCTCTTTTTTAAGAACAAAAGCAGAGCGGCACGGAAGATAGAGCGACAGCATCTCCACGCCATTGATATTTAAGGATATATGCCTTTCATTGTCTGACACTCTGGCCTCTCCTCCAAACATAACGGAGTCTGTGTTGAGCTGTATTGTATATGCACCGGCAGGTGCTCTGAACTGATAATCAGGAAAAGATTTGACCGGATTGAAATTAAAAGCAAAAATATGATCGTTCCTGCGGAACACCAGAATCTGATTTCCATTGTCCTCTGACAGCAGTTCCGGTCTGTGGTCAAATATCCCGCCCTTACAGAAATATTTAATCATCCTTTTATCAAATTCAAGCAGAAATTTATACCTCAGGTCCGGATTATCTGCAAGGGACCATTGTCTTCTTGCATAAAAGAAGGAGTTGTTGTTCCCCTCTCTTGGGAAATCTATCCACTCAGGGTGGCCGAATTCGTTACCCATAAAATTGAGATAACCATCACCCGCAGTTGCAATAGTTGCAAGCCTTATCATTTTGTGAAGAGCAATACCCCTGTCCACTGTAAGGCTAATATCCCCCAGACTCATAGAATAGTACATCTCCTTATCCATCAGTCTGAATATTATGGTCTTATCCCCTACAAGTGCCTGGTCATGACACTCTGCATAACTCACTGTCTTTTCATCAGCTCTTTTGTTTGTAAGCTCCCTGAAAATCTCTCCCATATTCCATTGCTCATCCCTGAGGTCTGTTATCCATTTTATCCAGTGATCCGGAACACCCATGCTCATTCTGTAGTCAAAACCTATCCCACCGCTTGCGTAAGGTGCAGCCAGACCGGGCATTCCGCTCATATCCTCAGCAATTGTAACAGCACAGGGATTTATCTCCTTAATAAGCTGATTGGCAAGTGCAAGGTATACAAGGGCATCCTCATCCCTGCCAGGTTCAAAATATTGCGAATAATCTGTGAAGTTTCTCCCAAGCCCATGGTCCAGGTAGATCATACTGGTGACTCCGTCAAACCGGAATCCGTCCAGGCGGTACTCCTCCATCCAGAACTTGCAGTTCGAAAGCAGAAACATCAGCACCTCACTTTTTCCGTAGTTAAAGCACTTTGAATTCCATGCCGGATGTACTCCCCTCTCTCCGGAGTGAAAATAGAGATCCTCCGATCCATCCAGTAATGACAACCCCTCCAGGGTGTTGCTTACAGAATGGGAGTGTACCAGATCCATGATAACCGCTATACCCATGCCGTGTGCTTTGTCTACCAGCATACGGAACTCGTCCGGAGTCCCGAACCTTGAGCTTAGAGCAAAGAAATTCGCCACCTGGTAACCGAAGGATCCGTAGTAGGGATGTTCCTGCAAAGCCATCAGCTGCAGGGTATTGTACCCCAGATCCCTGATTCTGGGCAATACATTTTCTGCAAAGAATGTAAAGTCAGCAATACCCTCCGATTCACTGCTCATACCGATATGGGCCTCATAAATCAGAGGATTCTCAATCCGGATTTTTTTGTCATGTTTCCATCTGTAACGGGATGGCTCCATATACTGTGCAGAAAAAAGTTTTGTCTCAGGATCCTGGAGACATCTGCGGGCATAAGCGGGAATTCTCTCTGTCTGATTGCCGTTCCGGCACACCAGCCACTTAAAAAGGTCCCCCTCCTTAACTGTTCCAGCAGGTAGTCTGAGTTCCCAGTTGCCCTCTCTGCACTTAGAAAAGGCGTAGTAAGAGTCTCTCTTCCAGCCATTGAAATCGCCTATGAGATAAAGCTCCGTTGCATTGGGAGCCCACTCCCTGAAGAGAATCCCGTCTCCCTCTCTGTGAACTCCGTAATAGAGATGGGAGTTGA
>JALNXR010000032.1 GCA_023230265.1 Bacteroidales bacterium
CCCTGCTGGATAAATTGTTTGCTGACCACAACACTTTGGTAATGGCCGGCGGCTCCGGCCTCTATATTGATGCTGTCTGCAAGGGTATAGACAATGTCCCGCCTCCCGATCACCAACTGAGGGAGCAACTGACCGAACGGCTTAATAAAGAGGGGATAGAATCCCTCAGGAGAGAGCTGGCTATACATGACCGGGAAAGTTATGACTCAATAGACATCGCAAACCCGAGAAGAGTCCTCAGAGCGCTGGAGGTAATAATTCAGACAGGGGAGAAATACTCCTCCATTAAGAAGAACAGTGATAAAAAGAGAGGTTTTGAGATTGAGAGAATATATCTTGAACCACCGAGGGATATTCTCTACAATAGAATAAACAGCAGGGTGGATGCAATGATGGAGGCCGGACTGCTTGAAGAGGCAAAAAGACTTTATCCTCTCCGGATGCTTACGGCGCTAAAGACTGTCGGCTACACAGAGCTTTTTGACTATATCGATGGCAAAACGACACTTAACCAAGCAGTTGAACTGATCAAAAGGAACACCAGACGATATGCTAAAAGGCAGATTACCTGGTGGCGGCGGGAACAAAAAATTAGCGTTAAGAAAAACAGCTTTTGTGAATAGTGAGATTGGCAATTTGAAATATATATATACCTTTGAAAAAATTGAAAACTGGTGGATTTGGTTGATAAAAGATTATTGATTGAAGCAATTAAATCAGGAGACGAGAAGGTTTTTGAGCAATTTCTCAAAGCAGAGTATAACAATATTGTCTTCTTTTCAAATCAGTTTTTAAAGGATATAATGCTTTCAAACGATGTTGCCCAGGAGACATTTATCTCCTTATGGAATTCCAGGGCTACACTTAATTCTGATTTAAATTTACGTTCCTTTACTTTTACTATAGCCAGGAATAAATCTCTCAACCTTCTGAGGGAACGGTACCATATTGTTTCTAATCAAAGAGATAAAAGGGAGATAAAAGCGTTTATATTCGCCTTGTCAAGTGAATATGCCGATGCAAGGATAAATTCGCTGGATATAGAGAAAATAATTAAGGATGTGTATGATTGTCTACCGGACAGCATAAGGGAGAGCTTTCTGATGAGCAGGGAATCGGGAATGACATACAGTGAAATAGCTCAAAAAAAAGGTCTTACTGTAAAAGCAATCGAGTATCACATAAATATTGCATTAAAACAGTTTAGAACAAAATTGAAAGATTATCTCGGATTGTTTTAGGGTTGTGCTCTGTATTTGTGTATAAACAGTTAATATGAAAGAAGAAGTTCTAAATAGGTATTTTTCAGGTAAAGCCACTTCTGCAGAAGTTGACGAGGTTCTCAACTGGATTGATGAAAACGAAGAAAACGCTAAAATCTTTGCATCAAAAAAAACATCTTGGGTTTTTGACAATTTGCCGGAGACGAAAGCTTCCGATCGTGTATATGATGAATTCAAACGAAGAAAAAGACCAGGGACCAATAGAGAACTTTTTATACGTGTTGCAGCAATCATGTTGATCCCTATATCAATATTGTCTGTCATACAATATATTGTATATTTTAGAGATGAAAAGAAAGAACCAATTGAAAAGATTGAGATACCTGCCCAATATGAATCAATGGCAACATATACTATCCATTCCGGTGTAAAGGGAATGGTCGTGCTTCCTGACAGTAGCACCGTATGGCTGAATAGTTGCAGCAACCTTAAATGTCCTTCTAAGTTTGATTCAACCGGAAGAGTTGTGGAGCTTACCGGAGAGGGGTACTTTAAGGTCCGCCATAATCCCGAATGGCCTTTGTATATAAAGACATCTAAAGGAATTGTCGTTAAGGTAACCGGTACAGAGTTCAATCTTTCAACATACGAAGATGATAACGAACTTAAACTGACACTGGTTTCCGGAGCAGTCACTCTGGTCAGGGAGTCGGATAACCGTGTTTTTAATGTTAAACAACATGAAGAGATAATTATTCCTGATGATGATAGATTGTCTGACAGGAAAATTTCGGCGAACCTCCCCTTAAATACTTCTTGGAAAGAGGGAACCCTTGTTTTTGAAAACACTCCAATGGGAGAGGTGATTAAAAAAATAGAAAGATGGTATGGTGTTTCCGTTACTATCGATAGCCCTGCTATTAGCGAATTTAATATTACTGCTAATTTTAAATCTGAATCTGTTTCACAAGTATTTGAGCTTCTCCAAATTACATCCAATATCGGATATAAGATAAAAGATAATCAGGTAAAACTTTTTCTGAAATAGCTTTTAGGGTACAAGTATAATTCTGTGTATATAGGGGGAAAAACTATAAACACAATAATTATGAAGAGACAAAAAAGGCCATTTGAATTCCGGTTAAAAGCCTGCTTATTAGTGATCCTTCTCGCTTTTCAAACACACCAGTTGTTGGCACAGAAGATCTCATTTGAGTTTAACAATGTGACATTGGGCACAGTGATTAAAGAAATTCAGAAACAGACCCCCTTTGCTTTTATCTATAACAACTCTTATATCGATGTCAATCAAAAGATATCCCTGGTTGCAAAAGAGGATGACATAACTACTGTAATGAACAGGTTGGTTGATGGGAAGGATTTGAAATACAAGATTATTGGAGAACAGATCACTCTTTCTCCCAAAGAATTCAAAATCCAGAAGAAAACTCAGGATGTTGAAGATCAGAGTAAAACAAAAAATACAATATCCGGAATTGTGCTTGATGAGACAAACAAGCCTCTTGCATGGGTAAGTATTCAGAATATTACAACAAAGCAAGGTACATTCTCGAATGAAAAGGGAGAGTATACAATTCCTGTCAGGGAGGGTGACAAGCTTCTGTTTACTGCTGTAGGTATGGTAAAAGAAGAGATAATATATACTGGAAAATCAGCAAGTCTCAATGTAACTCTTAAGGTGGACAATATAGCATTACCGGATATTGTCGTAACAGGCTATCAGACAGTTTCGAAAAAACATACGACAGGTTCGTTTGGAGTCGTTACAGCAAGGGAGATTGAAAAAAATCCGTCAATCAATATTATGGAAAGATTAGCCGGTAAAGTTGCCGGTGTGGATTTTGATATCAGGAGTAATAAAATTACGATCAGAGGACAAAATACATACGGATCTGACTCAAGACCTTTAATTGTTGTGGATGGATTTCCTTTGATGGAAGAGTCTGACGGAACCCAAAAATTGGTTAAAATACCTGGCACACCAGACGCTGCAAGTATGTCCACATTGTCACGAATAAATCCCAATGATATACAGTCTATTACATTTCTTAAAGATGCGGCATCAGCATCAATATGGGGTTCAAGAGCAGCCAATGGTGTTATTGTAATTGAAACTAAAAGAGGAGCCTCTCATGAACCGAAGATTAATTTCACTTCAAGTATCGGCATCTCTTCTCCCGCTGATCTGTCCAGACTCAGGATCATGAACTCTGCTGAATATGTAGATCTTGAAAAAGAATTGTTTGAAAAGGGATTCATTAATGATCCTGCAACATGGAGTCCAGGTTATTATACATTCAATACAAACAAGAACACCAGCGAGGCTCTTGAGTGGATGTTTAAAGCCAGGAGAGGCACTATAACTGAAGCGGAAAGGAATGCTGCTTTAGAGGAAATATCTGCCAGAGACAATAGTGGACAGATAAGAGACTATCTTTTGCAAAACTCTTTGAATCAACAGTACAACCTCTCAATTTCCGGAGGAGGAGAGAACAGTACATATTATATCTCTGCAAATTCTTCAAAAGACAGACCTGTGTATCGCAATAATGATGCACGGAGTGTTAGTCTCACTGCAAATATGTCAAGCAATCTTTTCAAAGACAGGCTTACAATAAACGCCGGAATCTCATACAACAATACCCATAGTAAGACAAACATATCTTCAAGTACTGCTTTAAGCACATCGGATCTTGGATTGAGGCCGTACGATATGCTTGTGGACAATGATGGCAACAAAATTTATAATTATATAAAGTTCCGCCCGGAAGTCATTGATTACTTCACTGATAAAGGTTATCTGCCATGGACTTACAATGCAATAGACGAGTTAAATTATTCAAATATTCTGTCAGGTGAAGATCTTGTAAGAATCAACGCTTCTGCCAGATTGAAAATTTTTGACTGGCTCACATACGATATATCCGGGGCATATCAGATAAATATAGGTGAAAGTATTACAAATAATGAAAAGGAGAGCTATTCAACCCGGACTTTATTGAACGAGGCTACAAGTATCTCTACAGCAGGAAAGCTTGTATATGGAATTCCTTTTGGAGGGGTTTATAAAATTTCAAACAGAAAAGCTAAAGATTACTCGTTGCGCGGACAGTTTAATATAAATAAAAACTGGGATGAGAACAGTATATTAAATATAATACTTGGTGCTGAACTTAGAGAGGCAAGCAGCTTTGGCTATTCAAAAACACTTTACGGATTTGATAATGATACATATTTGTCTCAGGGAGTAAATCCCACAACATATTATCAGACTATGTATCCCTGGACCACATTTATAGGGTTTAGTGACCAAGGAATTAATGCCCCGAGGAAAAGGTATATGTCTCTCTATTCCAATGCTATGTATACATATAAGCAAAGATACTCTGCAAGTGCCTCTGTACGATATGATGACAACAGCATACAAGGTGCCAGAGTTCAGGAGCGGGCTAAACCATTTTGGTCTGCGGGTTTAAGCTGGAATATCAAGCAGGAGGATTTTTTACAACCGGTTGATTTTATCAGCAATATGAATCTAAGATTAACATATGGTACAGGAGGGACGATTCCTTCAACAGACGGATCCTACAATACAACCGTCATCAATATTCCGGGTGTGAATTACAGTACAAACAAGACCTACGCGACAATATCATCTCCTGCAAATGACAGATTGAGCTGGGAGACAACCGGCCAGTTTAACGCAGGTTTGGATTTAGGGATACTTAACAATAAAATAATTATAATATTTGATGCATACTCTAAAAAGACTGACGGAATACTTTGGAGTATGCCATTCAATGCAACATATGGCTACACATCCTTAAGATACAATGCTGCCTCCTTATCGAATCATGGCTATGATCTTGGCATTAACACACGAATATATAAGGGAGACTTTGGCTGGGGTTCAAATTTGACATTTGCATATAATACCAACAAGGTGACTGATTCTCGTTTCCCTAAAATCAGTTCTGCAGCCCAGCTTGTAAATTCTTCATCTCCTATCACATCCCTTCCGCTGGACTACCTGTATGTTTATAGATGGGGAGGATTGGATGACAAAGGTCAGAGTCAGATTCTGACAAAAGACGGAACCATCCTGAAATCTACAGAAAGTGCTGCCAGCCTGACTGCTGATGATTTGAAATATGTAGGAAGAAAAACAGCTCCATTTTCAGGAGGATGGTCAAATGAATTCTCATATAAAAATCTTAGGCTGAGTATACAAATGACATACTATATGGGACACAAATTCTTGAAATCATCAGTCGATAATTATCCTACATATACCGGATATACAGGTGTTATTGGAACAAATAAGGATCTGGCCGAAAGATGGAGAAATCCGGGAGACGAAAGCGTTACTAATGTACCGGGTTTAAGCAATATAAACTATAACAGTCTTTTAAGGTACAAAACATCCGATTTGCTTGTAAGGGACGCCAGTCATGTAAGATTACAGATGATATCACTATCGTACGACATCCCATATGTATTTCTGAAAGGAACACTGATAAAAAGTGTCTCAGCAAGCTTAAGCATCAGAAATCTGGGCATTTTGTGGAGAGGGAATAAAGATGGCATAGATCCTCAATATGTACGACTTAACAACTATGCGAACCTCCCTCCGACAAAGAATTTCATATTTAGTATAAATGCAACTTTCTAAACAGACTTACGAACATGAAAACGACAACTATTAACACAATTGTCTGGATAATGATAATTTCTCTATTTGCATCTTCCTGCAATAAGTTTGTTGAAATAGAAGAGATATCGGGAACCAGACCTCTTAAATATACATCTGATTATCAGTATTTACTCAATAATTCCACTACTTTTGAAAAATCTTACGGATTCCCTCTGATCTCATGTGATGATGCCGGTGTAGAAAATGCAACACAGCAAAATACACTTACAAACCAATGGGCATTAACATATACATGGGACGAAACCCGCTATTCTGAAACCGAGGAGGACATAGATTGGAGCAACTTATACAACCAAATAAACATTTGTAATCAAATTACCGATGGTGTTTTGGACAGTCAGGGCGGATCCATGGCGGTTAAGGAGTATATCCTGGCTCAGGCAAAAACACAGAGAGCCTATGCTTACCTTATGTTGGCCAATATGTATGCTAAACCATATAATCCTTCAACAGCATCAACAGATTTGGGTTTGCCTCTTCTGACTACTTCCTACCTCTTCAGCAGTCTTGAAAGAGTCTCTTTGGATCAAGTGTACCAACAGATTATCAACGACCTGAAATCTTCATTGCCGGATTTGCCAGATCTGCCGGATTTCAACTGTGAACCTTCAAAAGCTGCTGCATATGCAATCCTGGCAGAAACTTATCTGATGATGAGGGACTTTACAAAGGCCGGCCTGTATGCAGACTCTGTTTTAATGATTCAGAATACTTTGATAGATTTAAACAGTTATATTTCCAACCCATCTACTTTGCCAAAGAAATTAATGGATCCTGAAATCATTCTTTCTAAAACGGTTCCAGGCTCATACTATCCAAACCTGACTCTAAGCAGCGATTTCCTGCAATTCATTGGAGAACAAGATTTGAGATATGTACTCTTTACAGCCCCGCATAACAGTGGTTACGGGAGATATTATTCTCGCTATCAATATACTTATGAAGGAGTATACACAGGTCCGAATGTTCCGGAAATGATGCTTATAAAGGCAGAGTCAGAAGCCAGAGAAGGAGATTATCTATCAGCAGTTAACATTCTGAACACTCTTCGCAAAAAGAGATTTAAACCTGCAGAATATGCCGATTTATCAGCATCTTCTGCCTCAGAAGCTCTTACACTTGTCATAAATGAAAGAAGACGGGAACTGTTCGGTAGAGGATTCCGCTGGTTTGACATGAGGCGGCTGAATTATGACCAGGCCTTTGCCAGGTCATACACCAGGACATTTAAAGATCAAACATACACCTTAGATGCAAACAGCAACCGCTTCACCTATGCAATAGCAGAAAAATATATTCTTCTAAATCCGGAAATTGAACAAAATCCAAGATAAAATATTAAAATGAGAAAGTTTATTACGATTCTTAGTTTATTATTCTGCATACTTCCCGCATTCTCTCAGCAGAAAGCGGGAAGGTTACAGTTCTCACCAGAAAATCCTAGGGTAGGTAAAGATTTAAACATTGTTTATTGTACTAATGGGGGGGAGCTGAAGAATGAAAGACCGGTACAAGTCAGTTTATACATGTATACCAATTTTAACTGGTCTGTGAAAGAGCTGATTATGGAGAGTGAAAACGACAATTTTACCTGTAAATTTTCTATACCCGATAAGTGTTCGTTTATTGCTTTAAAATTATTACAAGGCAATTCAGATTCACCGGATGCAATAGACAACAATAGTGATAATGGATATTTTATAAATCCACTGGATGAAAAGGGCAGAGAGCTTCCCGGAGCAGGAATTGCTCAGGCGCTTTTTGAAAATCCATCGCTTGGTACATTTTGGATGAATTACTATAAAAATCCTGATCGCCAACCAAATACTCAAATACTTAACACACTAATTGCAAAAGAGAAAAAAATAAAGGGATCTGATCCAAAATACTATATTAAAGAATATGCAGATATCCTGAAATTGGCAAAAGGTGATGAGGGAAATATAATTCTAAAGGAGTTGATTAATAAAATGCTAAAAAAGGAATCTCTGAGTGAGAAGCAGTATATGACCATAGAGAGGATTTCCCGGTATGCTATTAATGATACCTCCTTAGCTAACAAAGTCATAAGTAAAGTTTTATCCAAATATCCGGGAGGATCGTCTGCAAGACAGTTGTCTTTTCAGGGAGTGATGAAGAATATTAACAGGATAGAAGATATTATTGATGGATATGAAAACTTTTTAAAAGCATTTCCTGTATCTGAGTGGCGAAGTAATGGTGAAAAGGGGCAATCGTTTATTTATTATACAACATACCGCACACTTTCTGCAGCATATTTTGATACAAAACAGTATGATAAATTCATGGGGCTCCTCCCGGATTACGATTTCAAGACACTTAATGAAGTTTTCCGCTGGAATATTACCAGAGCATATGTGTTTAAGAAAATATCCTGCGATTCTCTTGAGAAAATTACAACACCAATGATCAAAGATCTTATATCCAAAGTCGGAGATGGATCCTTTGCCTCAGAAGGATTTAATGGCAGCCAGATAAGAGATCATGCATCAGAGCAACTTAACGATCGCCTTACAACTTATATATCAATACTATATGATCTAAAGCGATATCAGGAGGCAAAGGAATACTTTAAATATATCTCAGATAGCGGTAAATTAAGTAATCCCGAAAGGAACGAGATGTATACGCGTATTCTTGAGATTACAGATATTAAATCTGTACTGCCATTTCTGGAAAAATGTATGGCTGCTAATGCTGCAAGTCCGTTCATGCTTACCAGAATAGGTGAGATATATAAAGAAACTCATCCTGACATGCAGGGGTATGATGCTTATCTGGAATCATTTAAAACGGATTCGGAAAAGGATGAAATACGAAAATTTGTAACAAGCCAGATGCTTAATGTTAAAATCTCTCCTTTTGAACTGGAGGATCTTAACGGAAATATTATCAAATCAGACGATTGGGCAGGGAAAATCGTTGTAATTGATTTCTGGGCAACCTGGTGCAAACCATGTATTAATGCGTTGCCGGGTATGCAGATTGTAGTGGATAAATATGCCAATGATACAAAAGTGGATTTCTACTTTGTAGGGACAATGCAGAGTGGTAATTATAAAGAGAAGACAATCTCTTTCATAAAGAAGGAGGGTTTCAGACTTAACTTTTTGTTGGATAGGGTAAATCCTGACTCAGGAGACCAGAGCCTGGTGTTTAGAAAATTCGCCGAAAGATTTAACTCTTCCGGGATTCCAAGAAAAGTTATTCTTAAAGATGGATACCTTCGTTACTCTTCTGAGGGTTATTCCGGAAGTGCAAGTATGCTTGCTGATGAGATCTCTTATGCAATTGAATTATTGAAAGCGGAGTAATACAATTGTGATACGCATAAAACATTTAACAATATTATTTGTTCTGGGAATAGTATGCTCATTGGCATACGGACAAGTAAATCCTAAGGAAAAATTTAATGCTGCATTTAAGGCTATAAAAGAAAACTATGTGGAAAAGATTGATGATGAACAGATGATTGATCTTGCCATAAAATCTATACTTGAGAATCTCGATCCGCACTCCAAGTATTTTAGCCGAGAAGAAGCTGAGAAGATGCAGGCATCTGTTAAGGGAAGCTTTGTGGGGATAGGAATGCAGTTTGTAATGCAGGGGGATACCGTATATGTCACTCATGTTATTTCCGGGGGACCATCAGAAAAATGCGGGATTGTCTCAGGAGACCGGATTTTGAAGGTAAACGGGCAATCTGTTTCAGGAGTTAAGATGAAAAGTGAAGATGTCCTTGCCAAAATAAAAGGGGAAGGGAATACATCCGTAGAACTCACAATCAAAAATCTTAAAGGTAAGGTCGGAATTAAAACAGTTCAGAGAGCTGCAGTGCCTGACAGGACGATTGTAACATCATATATGGTCAGTGACAAAACCGGCTTTATATTACTAAGAATATTCGGAATGACAACAAGAGAGGAATTGGATGAAGCCATTATACAACTCAAAAAAGAGGGTATGGAAAATCTTATTCTTGATCTTCAGGGCAATGGTGGAGGATTAGTGGAAGCAGCTGTTGGAGCTGCAGATGAGTTTCTGAAAAAGGATCAGCTTGTATACTACAGTGTCGGAAACAATGACCAGATAAATTATTATTACACATCAGGTTTAGGACAGTTTATGAGTGGAAGGCTGGTCGTCTTGATTGACCAGTATACAGCTTCTGCAAGCGAAATACTCACAGGAGCATTGCAGGATTGGGACAGAGCTGTTGTTGTAGGAAGAAGAAGTTTCGGCAAGGGGTTGATGCAATATCCCTTACCTCTGTTTGACGGATCTGTACTGCAACTTACAAAAGCCAGATATTGCACACCATCAGGGCGTTCTCTACAGAAACCATATAAAAATGTTGACTATAATTCTGAAATAATCAAACGTTTTGCGAGTGGGGAAATGCAGGATGAAAAGTATATGAAAAGAAACGATTCGCTTAAATTTACAACACTGGTAAACAAAAGAACTGTTTATGGAGGAGGGGGAGTAACTCCGGATTGTTACATCCCAATAGATACGCTTGAATATGGTTTGTGGATTCAGAAGGTGTCAGCGATAGGATTTATTGAGAAAGTGTCTTTTGAATACATAACAAAAAACAGAGCAAAGCTTGGGAAGAAATACCCTGATATTCAAAGCTATATAAATGGTTTTACATTGCCGGAGAATCTTGTGGATGATATATTTACTATAGCTGAAAAGGCTGGTATCCAATCTGACCAGAAGTACAGACAAGAGATTTCGGAATTATTATCCGTAAATGTTAAAGCGCTGATTGCAGGCTACTTATATTCGGGAGTGAGTGATGAAATAAAAGTAAGGAACCTGCATGACCATGTATTTATCAAAGCTATGGAAATTATTGAATCGTCTGAGTATACTGAATTATTAAACGAAAACAACTAATAAAAAAATGAACCTATTTAAATCAATAACAACAGCTCTTATCATTTTACCTGTGGTTTCATTCGCACAGCAAGGATATAAAATCAAATGCACTGTAGGTGCCCTGAATCCACCCGCAAAAGCATACCTTGTATACCCTATAGGAGATAACAAATTTGTAGATTCTACTACCATTATTAACGGACAATTTATTTTTGAAGGTGAGGTCTCCTCTCCCAGAGATGCCAATATTATTGTAAAGCACAACGATATTCCTGACAATCCGGTAATGAAACCGGTAAGGGACGTCATTGCGTTCTACATTGAAAACAAGGAGATCTCCATAACAGCAAAAGATTCGATTAAAAATGGGAAGCTTTCAGGCTCTGAATTAAATGTGGAGAGAGACAGGATGGATAATATTCTAAGACCTCTTTATGCTAAATACGGTGTTCTTGATAATGAGTATAAAAGTCAGCCAAAGGACAAAAAAAATGACCCGGCTTATATTAAAACTCTGGACGAAAGGGCGGAGAAAATAACTGAAGAGATAATAGGTGTAAAACGGGAATATGTAAGTACTCATCCGGATTCGTATTTGTCGATTGTATTATTAAACTCAACAGTAGGAGAAGACTTTGATGCAATTGCTATTGAAAAGATATTTGATAAACTGAATGAGAGTGTTAGAAAAACAGAACTTGGCAATCAGCTTAGAAACAGAATACTTGAGCACAAGAAGACACAAATAGGTGTTGTTGCTCAGGATTTTACAATGAATGATACAAATGGGAAGCCTGTCAGGTTGTCTGATTTTCGTGGCAAATATCTTCTTCTGGATTTTTGGGCCTCATGGTGTGCCCCATGCAGAAGGGAGAATCCTAATCTGGTAGAGAATTACAAAAAATTCAAGGATAAGGGATTTGAAATTTTGGGTGTTTCACTTGACAAACCTGCAGATCGCGAAAAATGGATTAAAGCAATAGAGGCTGACGGGCTTGCATGGATACATGTATCAGATCTTAAAGAGTGGGATTGTGAAGCTGCAGCAATGTATAGTGTTAAAGCAATTCCTATGAACTTTCTTATTGACCCGGACGGTGTGATAATTGCTAAGTATCTTAGAGGAGCAGAACTGACAAAAAAGCTGGAAGAGATTTTCAAATAGCGGGATTGTCATTGAAGCTTACAACAATTTGATTTTTATTTTATTACAAAAAAGAGAAGCTGCCCTTGCAAGGCAGCTTCTTCATTTATATATTTGCAATAATCCGGTCAGAACGGCAGGTCATCTATCTCACTATCACCATCATTTTCATTGATGCCGGGATCTGCCGGAGAGGATTCGGAGGCAGAGCTATCTCTGAAACGGAGATCTCCGCCCTCCTTCTCCCGGCTATCCTTCACGATCCTCCACGCCCTGACATCGGTGTACCACCTCTGGTTATACTCTCTGGATTCTATATTAAAGGAGACATTGAGCACTTCTCCCTCTTTACATTCAGAAAGGACAGAGATAAGATCAGCTCCCCAGGCACTTATCAGTACCTTTTTGCGGAAGTTATCCGACGTCTCCAGCAGAAATTCCTGTTTTGACCATTCGCCTCTGGCAGAGGTTCCGGACTGAACGGGGAACCTGGATAAAAGTGTGCCGTTAATTTCCAGTGCCATTGTTATTTTGCTTTTTCTGCAGGGGCGGGTGCAACAGCTGCTTTGAGAACTTTAATAAGTTCTACATCAAATATAAGGGTAGAGTTGGGAGTGATGGTCGGGCCTGCCTGTTGTGCACCGTATGCCAGTTCTGAGGGGAGGTAAAGGGTTATCTTCCCGCCTTCGCCTATCAGCTGAAGACCTTCTATCCAACCTTTGATAACTCCGTTGAGAGGGAATTTTGCTGTTTGTCCCCTTGTGTATGATGAGTCAAACTCGGTTCCGTCAAGAAGAGTGCCTTTGTAATTAACTTCAACGGTATCCTCTGGAAGAGGTTTAATATCAGAGCCCGGGGTGATTATCTTATACTGAAGGCCGCTCTCTGTAGTTACAACACTGTCCTTTTTGCCGTTTTCTGCAAGGAATTTTTCTCCGGCTGCCTTATTCTCCTCGCCTATAGCTTCCTGCCTCTTAACTGCAAAGTTCTGGATAACCTCGTTGGCCTTCATTTCGTCTATCTTGAGGGTTTTTCCTTCAAGAACATCTTCCACAGCTTTGTAAACCTCGGTCATGTTAAGCTGTCCGAAATTTGCCTGTTTGAGCATGCTGCCAAGAGAGACTCCGACTGCGTAACTTGCAGAGTCAAGTTGAGCTTTTGTTATAGTTGATGGTTGTGAAGATTTTTTCTCCCCCTG
>JALNXR010000311.1 GCA_023230265.1 Bacteroidales bacterium
AAAAGGTGTCGTGAATTGTACCTGCTGATACTCCTCTCACAGGTTTCAGCCTTCTGCTTGCCAGAAGTAAAGGACCTTTCTACCAATATCTCAAAGGTACAAAGGAGATTGACAATCTCAGTGAGGGATCAAAACTTCTTATTCTGGAATCCTGCTCCCATCATAGTAATTGTGAAGATATCGGGAGGGTAAAACTCCCGGCCATGATAAGCAAAAGATCCGGAAAAAGTTTAAAATGGGATGTGGTATCGGGACTGGACTCACTTCCTTCTGATATAAGAGATTATGCTATGGTTATCCAGTGCGGAGGATGTATGATAACCGGGAGACAACTTGCTGCCAGACTAAAACCGGCCATTGAGGCTGGAATACCTGTCTCTAACTACGGAATGACACTTGCGTATTGCAATGGAATATTTGACAGAGCAATAGCACCGTTGGTGAAAGTTTCAACCTCTACAGAATAGTTATTTTGTCTGATAATAAAAGGAGTGTCTGAAAAAAGCCGGCGGGGGGTGATCGGGGAGCAGTTTATACATGGGGTGATGGGGGATCAGTTCACACGTGGTGATGGGGAATCAGTTTACGCAGTTGTCAGAATTGAAATTGATTTCTTTTAATACTGTTCCATTGGAGCATTATCTCCCTCTCCCTGGCGTTTATTGCGGAGCCGGGTCTGAGAATTGTAAAGGAGATAGGAGGCATAGAATGATCTTCCATTACCTTGTCGATACGGTATAACTTGTTGAGGATAATCTCCCTCTGAGAATTTATGCTTTCTTTCTGAGAGTTGATGCTTTCTTTCTGAAAATTAACGCTTTCTACCATAGAATTAATGGTATCGCCAAATTTATAGAGATCAGAAAGGTCGATTGCCTCAATTCCCTTTTTCATATCTCTTTTTAATTTGGTGTTAAGTATGGGAAGTCCAGAGTACCAGGGGAGTTTATGATCTTTTGTATGGCACAGGTTACATCCGGAATTTTGTGAGATAGCTGCAACCTTTTTATCCAGAGGAAGAGTATTTACAGGTTCGTGATCGATTGCCCTGAATGTAACCAGGGCAATTGTGACTGTAAGCAGAATCCCGATGATCACTTTTGTCGATTTTTTCATGGTATTATATTATTGAGCCTCTGTCGGTACAAATATAGGAAAAAATAAATCTTCACTGATGATCTTCTTACAGCTAATATTTGAGTATAGAAGTAAGCCGTTTTGAGTCAACCTATTTTAGGCCTTAAACTACCTGTTTTGGACGGGACAGAGTGTCCCGTCCTGAAATAGGTTGACTGATTTTCGACAAATATAATTAAATGAGTTCATTTAAACTCTAGCAGTTTGGTGTAAATATTGACTTTGATATTGTATCCTGCATAATTGTCTCTGCTGATGCATTTTGATTGGTGTCAGCATATGACAGGACAAGTGAGGTCTTAGATAGTTGTAAGAGTATACAGCCTGATCAACAAGAGTTTTTAATTCAATAAGAGAGCAGCACTTCTTTTCAAGCATAAACTCTTGTTTTATTATTCCATTGATCCTCTCTGCAATAGCGTTAGTGTATGGGTCGCTTTTTTCTGTCATACTTGTTTTTACATGCATAAGTCTTAACTTCTCCTGATATTCTTTGCAGCAATATTGCGAACCACGATCTGAGTGATGTATGAGCTTCGTCTTGTATTGTCTGTTTTTAAAAGCCATTGCAAGAGATTTTATCACCAACTCCACATTCATGTTTTTATCCAGACTGTAACCCATTATTCTCTTTGAGTATGCGTCTGTTATCATTGATAAATAATAGTATCTGTCATATCCTTTGATGCATGTGATGTCGCTTACCCATACCTGTTCGGGATGAAAAATCGTAGTGCCTGTAACAAGATCCTTGTATTTGGGAAAATGATGCCTGGAATTCGTAGTGATCTTATATTGCCTCAATGGAGGAACGAGCATACTATTTGCTTTGATGATAGTATTCAACTTGTCTCTTCCAACATTTATCTCTCTCAGCTGAGGGGATAATAAACGGTACAATTTTCGTGTCCCTATGCGTGGCATCGATTCCCGCCGACTCTTTACAAGTGATATTGCAATGTGCGCCTTGGTCTTCTTTTTCCTGCAACTTTTCTTATGTTTGTAATAAGCCTGCTTGGTCTTCCCGAGCAGCCGGCATCCTTGTGTTACTCCTCCTTCTCCTCCTCTGCTGATGTAGATGTCGACGGCCCGGGCATAACTTTTTTTAACAGGTCGATATTGTAGTCTTCCTTGACAACCTGAACGATGGAATCGAACATAATACCTTTCTGTTTAAGAAGAAAGATCTCCTTTCGCATTCGCTCGTTCTCTGCTTCTTTTGCCTTGAGTTGTTCCTTCAAACGCTTGACATGAATGGATCCGTTGGCATTCTTCATTTTGTAGACGATTGTGTAGTCCGGATCAAAAATACCATATTTTCTAATCCATTCTAAAATTGTATCCTCATTCTTGAGATGATACTTCTCTCTTGCCTCCTCGATGGTCATGCGTCTTTGCTCTACAGCAGAGACAATTCTGCTTTTAAATTTCTCGTTCAATTTCTCACTCATTGAACGCTCTGATTGATTCTTTTCCGCCTTCATAAATTTAACTTTTAGAGTCAACCTATTTTAGGACGGGACAGAGATATTAGCAAATTTTATAAAGTGCAGAATATAAGTATTGTACAAATTTTTCAAAAAACTATACTGTAACCGTTCGTTGAACCCCGCCTGTTTTACAAGATTTATGCTACTTACCTTTGCATACAAATAATAAATCTATGCAAACAGCACCTCAAGCAGCCCACCGCTATGAGATAGCATACGAAAGGTATGTATCCGGGGGCTATTTTTATAAACT
>JALNXR010000312.1 GCA_023230265.1 Bacteroidales bacterium
TCGGAGATAAAGTCAAAAGGTTCATTTTTCTTTAATGCAGCCTGCCGTTTTGCCTCTCTCTTCTTCTTGTCTGTGAAAACCTGAAAAAAGAAGAGAAGTGCAGCAATTATGATATAAATCAGTGAATCATCCATAGCGGTCGGTTTTTAAAAAAACTATAATTATCTAAACTTTATATTGTTGTCTTGCAGTATGTTAGCTGCGTTATCCCTGTCAAGTTTAAGCTGCCGGGTAAGCTCCTGAACAGATGCAAATTTAGTCTCATCTCTCATTTTGGATACAAGCTCTATCTTAAGAGTCAATCCATAGATATCCTCATCAAAATCCAGTATGTGTGTCTCAATGGTCCTTTCATTGCCGTTAGCAATTGTCGGTCTTTTCCCAATGTTTGTTATCCCTTTGAAAACCCTTCCTGCGTAACCGGCCCAGACTGCATACACTCCGTCTCCCGGGAGCAGTTTGAGAGGTTCGTATAATCTCATGTTGGCAGTCGGGAAGCCCAGTGTCCGTCCTATCCTTCTGCCCTCCACCACAGCTCCGCTGAGCCCGTAACGGTATCCCAGCATCCGGTTAGCAGATTCAATTTCCCCGGCAGAAATCATTTCTCTGATTTTTGTGGAGCTTACCTTGACATCCACTCCGGAACTCCGGAACTCATCCACCCTGACAGGCCTGATGCCCTCCTGCAGCGCAATTTCAAACATCTCCTGCTGTGTCTGGCTGAGATCACTTCCTACTCTGTGGTCGTATCCGGCAACCAGAACAGAAACTCCTATTTTATTTACAAGGTAATCCCGGAAGAACTCCCTTGTGGTCTGCCGGGCAAACTCCTTGTCAAATTCCAGCACTACAACCTCATCGATTCCGTAATTGAGAAGTAACTCTCTCTTCTCCTCCAGAGAGGTGAGAAGCCTGAACCTGGCGGCATCCTGTTGCAGTACTGCCCTGGGGTGTGGCCAGAATGTCACAACCACAGATTTGCCACCGCTCTCCCTGGCAAGCGTGTATACCTTCTCAATTACAGACAGATGCCCTTTGTGAACCCCGTCAAAAAAACCTGTTGTTGCTACAACCATTTTACCAGATCAAAATCTTGCCTGTGAGGCAATTTTGGATTAATTGGATAAACTCTTGCTGCAAAGTTATAAACTCCTGCGTTATCTGGCGTCATTATGCACCGGTATTTTGCCACTCCCTTATCAAAATTAATCAGCTCAAAATCATATCGATTGATTATCTGCATTTTGCCATTGGAATCCTCCTCGGCAAAAAGCATCTCCACCCCGATATCTGAGGGAGAAATATCACCCGTTTCGAGAATGAGTTCAGCATAATATTCATCACCTCTTGACATCTCCGATTTGGAAGCGTCCGGTTTTATATAGCTGATCACCTCTATGTTCTGCCATTCTCTTCTCATCCTTTTTTTCCAGAAAGCCAGCTCTCTGGCCAACTTGTAATCATCAGCCGTTATCTCTCTGTTTCTTTTTGCAATCGGGTTGTAAAACATCTCCTGATAATCGGACATCATCCTGTTGGTTGTAAAATTTGATGCCACAAGGGCGATTGTATTCTTAACCATCCCTATCCATTTATCCGGCAGACCGCTTCTTTTTTTCCTGTTGTAAAAAAGTGGTGAAATCTCATTCTGTATCAGATTGTATATTGTTGCCGCATCCAATTCATCCTGAGAGTTCTGATCCAGATAGACCCTCTCCTGCTGCAGTGCCCAGCCTGCCCCCTCTTTGTAACCTTCCACCCACCATCCGTCAAGAACAGAAAAATGAATTACTCCGTTCATTGCAGCCTTTTCCCCGCTGGTACCGGAAGCCTCAAGGGGCCTTGTGGGTGTATTGAGCCAGATATCCACACCCTGAACCATCATCTTTGCCACACTCATATCATATCCCGGAATAAAGAGAATTCTCCCGATGAACTGTGGCATAAGAGAGACCTCTACAATCCTGCGAATCAGATCCTGTCCGGCTTTATCCGCAGGGTGTGCCTTTCCGGCGAATAAAATCTGAACCGGTTTTTCCGGATTATTGACAATCCTCTCCAACCTGTCAAGATCCCTGAAAAGGAGGTGAGCTCTTTTGTAAGTTGCAAACCTTCTGGCAAAACCTATGGTGAGAATATCATCCCTGAGAGTCTCCCTGATTTTGACAATTTGGTGAGGTGCATAGTGAGAATTTGTCTCGGGATTTGACAATGTGTGCTTGATATAGTTTACAAGTTTTTTTCTAAGATTATTCCTGACATCCCATATAAGCTGATTGTCTACATTGTATATGCCTTCAAAGCAGCTTTTGGAATAATTATGGGTCTCAAAATCGCTTCCGAAAACCTCCCTGTGAATCCTTTTCCATTCCGGAGCTGTCCAGGTGGGATAATGGACTCCGTTGGTAACATGGCTGACATGGAGTTCCTGTGGCAGATAACCAGGCCACAACGGTGCCAGGATGTCCCGGCTTACCTTACCGTGAAGCATGCTGACTCCGTTTATCTCCTGAGACAGATTGGCTGCAAGATAGCTCATGGAGAACTTTTCGTTTTTGTCCCCGGCATTTATCTTACCAAGTGCCATCAGGGCATCCCAGGAGATCCTCAGCCGCCCGGGATAGTGTGAAATGTAGCTTCTGAGCATATCCTCGGGAAAGGAATCGTGTCCTGCAGGAACAGGTGTATGTGTGGTAAAGAGTGACGAAGACCGCACAACTTCCATCGCCTCAGAAAAGCTAAGATTTTCATCCTGAATATAGTTACTGAGCCTCTCCAGGCCGGTAAAGGCGGCATGCCCCTCGTTACAGTGGTAGACAGTGGCATCTATTCCAAGGAGTTTCAGCGCTCTTATTCCACCTATTCCAAGCAACAGTT
>JALNXR010000033.1 GCA_023230265.1 Bacteroidales bacterium
CCTGCTTATCTATGTAATAGCCAGTGAAAGCATTCCAATGCTCAGCAAATATCCTTTGCCAAACATTAAGCTCTGCAAATGAACGTTCAGTAACCATGAAAAACTATGAAATACTCGATTCTTTTCGTAAAAATGGCGAATAGGTTCCAAGCGTGATATCACACTATAAAAAACATATCCGTTCACGGAACGCGGTTCGTTCTTTAAGCCCTCCGTGTTCGGCGGACATACACAATGGCTTGATCAGGACATGCGTTTTTTCAAGGGGCAGTTAAGAAGCCTGCGAATTCGCCATTCGGCTGAGCCTTTCAAGTTGTCGAAAGGCGATGTCTTCATTACGTACAACTTCGACGAGCAGGAAACATCTAAAAGCTATCTCGACCAAAGCGGCAACGATCATACGGTTAAGTTCAACCGCGCGGCTGGCGTCAGAACCAACTACCCGTTTGCTACGGAGCACCCGTCGATTAGCGGCACGGTCACGAATCCCGTCTATCCGGAACTATTCGGAAAAGACAGGAGCGCACGGACATACTATAACGCCAGCACGATCGGATATGTGTCCAGCAAGGAAAACATTAACCTGGCCGATACGGGCCTATTCACCATGGAGGGATGGATCAACCTCGAAGGATTTGCCGAACCTACCGCCGGGGCCCCTGTTGGGGGAACAATCTGGTATATGGGGAGTGCTGGTACTGCAGAAGGGACAAGTGTTTTTGCGCTAAAATATACCGCCGAAGGCGTTGTGCAAGGCCAGTTCAATGCACTCTCCCAACCGGGTGGTACGCGCACTTTTACAACGGAGTTTACATTATCCCTGAACAGTTGGACGCACATCGCATACGTCAAGGCCAGTAACCGTGTACGAATCTATGTCAACGGCGAACTAATATACACTTTTATAGAGAGTGGAATTTCAAGCAGGCCCATGCCGATCAATCTGACCGCTTGTCACATTGCGCATAATATTAAGGGACGCTTTAATGATTTCAGACTTTCAAACGTAGAACTCACACCCAGTCAGCTTGGGTACTTTAACCCTTGTACCCCTGTGCCGCTGAAAGGTACGACTTTGCTCGTTCAATAAAGAATCTGAGCATCGAAAAAAGGTTCCCGACGGGTGGCAGGTCTGTCACAACCTATTGAGCTTCCTAAGTGGCAGGAGGGGATACTCGACATTCATCACATCTGTGCGTGACGTGGCTCGGCGACATTTATAATGTGTCCCGATGGGTCAACCATGCTGATCGATGCGAGTGATGTCAGCGGCTTCTATTAAATGGCTGCGCAACAATCTTATCTTCATGGTTCCGCCGAATGGCGAATTCGCAGGCTTCTTAACTGCCCCTTGAAAAAGCTCATGTCTTTTCCGAAATATAATGTGTGTCCACCAAACACAGAAGATTTAAAAAACGAGCCCCGCTCACTAAACGGATATTTGCGGACGGCTTCATTCACAACAAACTGCAGTTCATTCAGATTGTAACTGACCGTAACTTTGGACCATTTTTCTGCCGGCAAATCCAGATCTGACTCAAACTTCACACTTTTGCTGGGTTGATGAAGCCCTTCTACGCGATAAGTAAAGGTAGCATCCAGCTTCCCCTGGCGTCGAAAAAGGCTCAAAGAGCCACTTTGATAGCTGAAATGGCGGAACAATACCTGGCCGTGATTCCCTTCCGGCTTGATCTCAAATTCAAGGGTAAAACTACTTAAAGGCAACGCCTCACGGGGCAAATTAATGTAATTAGCCACTCCGTCAAAATTCAGGACCTTAACACTATCGGCCTCCTGCCAGGCCGGATTTAACAATTTTCGATCGGTAATTTCCGCTAATCGGGGACGAGACGGAAAGAATGGTTCCATATAGATAAAGCCGCCGCCCAGCTGTGCATCAAAAAAAGGCTCCCAACTGTTTTTTAGCATCGCACCGCGTGCATCATCAAACAAATAATTCAACTCGGGGATAAGGTTCTTCGCTACATTAACTGTCACAGCCTGCTGTTTTGCTGCAGAGAAGACATTGTGACGAACGGTTGCGGCACCTGGACGAAGCGGCATAACCGGACGGCTCCTGTAAATCTTACCGGAACTGCTGATACCGCGTAGTTGATAGAGTGGGAAACGACTTTCCGTCTCCGCCAGAATGGCGAATTCCGTATTCTTTTGTAGCAGCGGCACGGGAATATCCACCAGGTTTTTGGCAACGCTCAAGTCCAGCCGGCTGTCGCCCTCAAAAGTCCTAGCCATTTTTCCCAGCTTTTTCAATTCGGCAACTGTGAAAGAGTGCTTTCCTAATCCGGCAATATCAATTTCCAGTACAGCATCCGCTGCCGTTGCTTTCGGAATCGTAACAGTAAAAGGAAATGGATAATAGTAATGAATCAAATATCTCGGAACGATCACTTTGTTTTCAACAACCTGCACCTCAGGCGGGTCCACTTTGTCACGATAAGACCCGCCAAACCACTGCCATCCCGGAGCATTGAGAACCTCAAAAACCATTTTCGGAGTGGAAACGCTATAACCGGTAAAAGACCCTTGAACAATAATATTATTCTCCGGGTCATATTTTTTTTCGTGGTCAACTGCAAAAACTTCACTTTCATTGTCGAGCAGCTCAAACTGCATCAGGGGTTCAGGAGATTCAGCCTGAGCAGTTATTTTGTAAGAACCGGCCACCTGTGTTTTCTCAACATTAAACTTCGTCTTCAGTGACAGCATATCACGCAACGGCTGCATGATTACCTTGTAATTCCAGCAGACACTCGGGTGAATGCGGTTATATTGCATCTCAAAGATCCGTTCTTTTCCCGCAGAGTTAACGACGCGAAGTTCGGGTAAAACCAAAGTGTGCTCAGCAAATTGCTCAGAGGGGATTTCAAAGCTGACCGCTTTCATCTCGGAGATTTTGAATGTCTCTTCCGGAAATGCATTAAGTATCTTTCCATCATAGTCACGAATCACCAATTGAACTCGATATTCAGGATTTGTATCAGAGTCCGGAATGTTCAATAATTCATAGCGCAGCATATCACCCAGGCGAAGCACCTGCCGCGAACTGAACACCAGATTAGGAACTGACAGATCATCCCCTTTGTTTGGTGTAGCCGGTTGTCCACGCATTCGCCGCGCATAAAATTTGATTAAGCGCTGCATGGTTTTTCCGTCGTTGACACTCGGCTGAAAATAGGTATTCTCATTGGGCTCGTTCCATTCAAAGAACACCACGATATCGGGGTTCAGCAACATCAGTTCATCCATAGCCAGCCGGAAGGTGCTGGTGCCGTATTCTCCGCTGATATTGCCGGTGCGATGATTAACATATCCCTTGCTCACATATGCGCCGACCAGCTTTTCTTTGTATCGTGGTTGTTTCAGCAGCTCCAACAACATAGGAAGCGTACAGTTCCGGTAGTAAGCGGATGTCGCCCTGGAGGTATAATCTCCTCCAGCGCACCCGCCTACAGTCGGATGAACCAACAGACCGCCGCATTCATCCAGCAAATCCTCAAATATTTTACGCAGCTCATCCATCTGCGCCTGCGTCAGTTTGCCGTTTTCAAGGTAGAGTTGTTGGAATTTCAGGTCGTGCGCCTGTGCAAACAGGATCGGTTCGACTGAAGTTTTCTCCTTTAACATTTCCTTAAATTCTTTAATTTGCAGCGGCTTTAAAAACTGAGAGTGATAGGCCCACACGGGAATTTTTCCGTCAATCCTTAACGTATGGGGCGAATTCAGAGTCGTTACATAATTTTCCAGGTATCGCTCATCCCATTTCTTGTCTGGTTTTGAAGCGTAAGCTGCACCACACATATAGCTGAAACCGGGGTATGGTTTTTCTTCATCTAATACCTGTAAATGACTTTTATACATACGTTTGAGACCTCCGGCGTTGGAAAGGGTAACAAAGCCATTAATCTCATACTCCTTGAGAATTTCGACATTACGCAAAAAACTGTTGCGGAAGCTTTCATTCTCACGAAGCCGACTGTCATGGAAGAGCGGACGATCGATAAAATAATGAAGATAATTCTCCACCAAACGACTATTCTGGATCTCTGGATAAAAAAGCGGCTGCTTGATGACCCGCTCCCGTATCGTCTCAAAAGACGGAATCTTTTCGTGGCGATAATATAAAATATCCGCAGTGCATACGGATTCAGCGAAAAACAGGGCCAGCAGCGCAATCTTCAAAATTTTCATATTAACAGTTCTCCCATATCCGGCCTCGCTATCGAAGATCTATGCAGGCCAAAGTAAAAAATAGCTGATTTCCCTCCAGCATCAAGGTTCCACGTAACCGTTCACGGGGTATAAACTATCCCAATAGTATCTGAACCATATCATTGTTGTTGCAGCAAAGCCAGCAAAAAAAACTCTGTTTTCATTCTGCTCAGCGATAATGTATATTGCGTCCTATGTCAGATATTTTAGCCATGCAGGGACGGGAGTTGAGATCCGAAGACATCGCCTTGATCCACGGATTGCTGGATGAAAATCCAAAGTGGGCCCGAACACGGCTAAGCGTCGAACTCTGCGAACGCTGGGACTGGCGCAACGCGCAAGGGCACCACAAAAATATGGCGGCGCGAACCCTGCTGCTCAAACTGGAACGTGCCGGTCTTATCCAGCTACCGCCGCGTCGCGGCGGACCTTCGGAGCCAAATAAGAATCGCAACCGCGTCCCGCCGCCAGTGCCTGCACTCAACATCAATGAAACCGGCCACAAGGAAAATGCCGGAAAATTTTGGACATGGGTGTTCCGCGCCGACCTCTTTGTGTTGTTTAAATTCAACAAATCCCGCGGCTCTAAAGTGCTGCTAGAAGTGCTCGGAGCGGACTTCAACGGCGCACTCGGCTGCGATTACTTTTCCGCCTATCTCAAATACATAAGGGACTGCAACATCACCGTACAGTTCTGTATCGCACATCTGATCCGCAACATCAAATATCTGACCGGACTGCCGGATGCCGAAACAAAAGCCTACGGCCAGACGCTGCTTAAAGCAGTCAAAGGGATGTTCCATATCATTCATGGCAGGGACAACCTTAGTGCCGAGGCCGTCGAGCAGGCGATGGAACAAGCCCGCCAGACAATTATCAAAGCGGCACTTGACAATGTGCCGTCCAGTTTGGATGATAAAGGCAAAGAGCAGAAAAACGAAGCCTTCAACATGGCCAAGCGCTTCCGTGATAACGGCAAGGCCTATTTTGAATTCATCACAACACCCGGCATCGGACCGACCAATAATTTAGCCGAACAAGCGGTTCGTTTCGTGGTGATTGATCGCCTCATCACACAGGGTACGCGCAGCGATAAAGGTCGCGGAACCTGCGAACGTCTCTGGACGGTTGTCGGCACTTGCGCCCTGCAAGGACGCTCCGCATAAGAGTTCATTCTTACGGCAGCCCACGCCTACTTCCGTAGCGAGCCCGCTCCTTTCTTTTTACCCGCCTTGAGCTAATTCGCCTAGCTCCCAACTACTGGGATGCCAGGCTGATTACACTCTAAAATCCTATTTCCATACCCCGTGAACGGTTACTCTCCTTTATTGATATTGTTCCAGGCGGTTATTCGCCGCGCAACTAAAAAGGTCCCACAAAAACGACCGTCAGATTACCCACCAGCTGCCGGTCTTCCACCCGGAACCTCAGCCGCAGCTCTTTTCCTGGCTGAACAGCCTTTGTGATGTCAACCGTCACCCATGATCTCCCTGTCCTGCCCAATACAATATCCTCGCCCCAGACCTGAACCTGATTTGCCCAGAGCTTAAGAATCCGGGACCCTGTCCCGCGGCCGCTCTGGCGCGTGTTCTGCACAAACACATCCAGCAGCAAACGATTTTTAAAAGGAGGAACGGTGGTTGCAGCCGTAACCTCGGCGTAATCACCCACCTCCAATACCGTCCGATCCAGAAAAACCAAAGCAACAATTCTGGCCCAACTATTAGTATATCTAATCGTCAGATTTTCGCGTTTGACTTAGTGCCTGACCTTTTCTCAAACATCACAGTAAAAGCCATGCCGCCGCTGGGAGAGCAGGGCAGCACTACTGCGCTATGGCACTCCTCACAAGACGTAAACCGAAGCGGTTCAGGTTGCGCTCCGGCGGATCGCTCAAACGAGCTCCCGAACGAGAAAGCCCCCAGCCCTCAGCCCAGCATCCGCCCCGCCAAATGCGTTTAGAACCCGACTCTGGCCCTTTGGGATCTTCTCCGCCTGCCAACGAACTTGCATACCAGTCCAAACACCACTCTATCACGTTACCATGCGTGTCATATAACCCCCAAGCATTCGGCAGATAGGAGCCCACTGCCGCCGTGGCGTTTGTCGGTCCACAGCCAGACGCTGGAGTAGTCCATTTCTCATTTTCCCATAACATGCCGCCGTTATTCGTGTACTGCCCCAAAGCATAGACCTGTGCTTCAACAACTGTCCCCGATCCATCGTTGTAGTAAGTCGTTGTTCCTGCCCGGCACAGGTACTCCCACTGCGCTTCCGTCGGCAAATCGAAGTCCATCAGCCCTGTTTTTGTGCGCAGCAGATCCATGAAACTAAAAGGCAAAACCAAGGTGCCCGTCCCCGGCCAGTCGATCGCCGGAACGCTATTCTTCGCCCCCCGGATGGCATTGTGCGAAACTTTCTCCACCGGGCGGGTCGCGTAGTACTCCGGATTATTAAAGTAACTCGGATTCTCCCCCGTAATCAGCTCTCACTGGTGCTTAAATTTTCCAAAATGTCCAGGGGATGTCCAGGAAAGCACTTCTTCTGTGTGCGGGCTTCTTCTTGCGGACGCAAAGTCCCAGAGCGCGTTCTCGGGTGCAGAGCAGCCCAGTTCCACGAAGGGTATGGTGACAAGAGCGGTCCAGCCATTTTATCTTTGCTAATCTGGCTGCTCCAGCGACACCTCCAGTCAGCGTTGGCTTGAAGAGCGAAGACAAGCAGTATGCCGATAAATTTAAAAAAATTCTTTTCACTAATACACGATCCTTGTAGTCAATATACATACAACAAAACATTATTTAAATACTAACAAGAATACTGAACCGATACGTTCAATTTTAGCCTAAACTTTTTTCAAACACGTCCGCCTATCTTGGGCACGGTATTCGCAACGCAGCATAGCCGCCTGTCTGTTTGCTACGCATAGGCAGAAAACCAATTTTTGCCACTAAGACACTGAGGGATACAGAGAATGCGCTACGTAGTTCAAAATAGACCGAGCGCATCATCTTCTCATGTTTCGCGTGTTTTGCTGGCAAATACCGGCTAACCCACACAGATTTATCGGAAAAGGGTAAAACGCGTAACTTCCATCTGGAATAATCAGGTTGCAGACGTTAAAGTTTTCTTCTATAGTATTCCTTGTCGCACATGCTGTCATTACTACCTCCTTGTTTCGTGTAAGTGGCTTTAATATAGCATGTTGCGACACTTTTAGTCAAGCATAATCGTTGACTTTTGATCGAATTGCAAACAACCTGACCCCCTAAATATCTGTCCGATGGCAGTTCGGGAACCTTTTCGAATAGCCTCGAGCTACGGTTCGGGACTGCGTGTGCGGGGCAAAAGGTCCAAAGACCGTCTTGTGCCGATCCCTCCAGCTATGATGCCCCGGCTGGCCGAGTGCTGGCGCTTGCAGCGTAATCCGGTGTGGCTTTCCCCGTTTGTCGGACGCGGCGGCATATCCGCTCGCATCCGCGTGAACTGCTTGATCTGCTGATGCGTTTAGCTTTGTCAACACTGCTGGATCTGTGCGCCAACCCCAAATGAGTCGGCGGGGTGCCAGACGTAACTGCCGTGCTCCACACCTGGACCCGGCAGGACGGATATCATCCGCAGTTCTAAACGCGGCTCAGTAAAACTTCTTCTGGCGGCTATGTCATACGCTCTGGGCGTTGATCAGCCGAAACAGCCGGAGATCGAACAGCCACCTACTGTCACCTGTCCCAAGTGCGAGGCGGTTATGACTTTTGAAAAGCGCTGCACGCAGCGTGAGCGGCTGCAATATCTGATCGCCGCCCCGCGAGGGCCGCCTCATGAACAGAACGACGCTTATAACCCGAGAACAACCTCTATCCGTTTGCAACAGATCGCACACGGCGCAATACCTCTGTGTTCTTATTCAGAAAAAAGTGGCCTGCCTCCGCCACAGGACGGGACCTGCAGTGTTCAGGACGACATCTGAGCGTATGTGGTTCCGCACATATCACTCTCTGAAAACAGTTTCAACGTCTTCTCATATGCCGCAAAGTCTCCGCCTGTCAGTGGAAAACACATAGACCCCAGAATCCAACAGCAGCTTAGTCCAACACATGCTTTCTATGTGCGCTACGGCACATTGAAAGCTATTTATTGTTCTCTACAGGTTTGTATATGAATCTTTTCTGTGCCTTATCCGATATATTGTTATCAGCCTCTCTGAGGAATCAACCTCGTATAAGATTCTGTAATTTCCAACTCTCAATCTATATGAGTGCTTTGTTCCTTTAAGCTTTTTATACCTTGATTCAGGGAAAGGATTGGTTGTTAAGTTTTCTATTTCTATAAAGAATGCTTCATGCTTATCTACAGGAATCTTTCTTAGATCACTTTCGACCGATCTCGCTATCTCTATAGCATATTCAAGCATGGCTCAGTCTTGCTTTTAGTTCAGCCAATGAAATTTTGGGTTCTTCTCGTCTTTGATTAATTATTGTCAGGTCATTATAATCTTCGATGAGTGACTCAACTTCGCCAATAGGTAATACTACAAAAGATGATTTGCCATCTTTTGTTTTTAGATATTGCGGTTGTAATGAGTCTATTGTAATCATAGTTTTTCTCCATCTGGCCATAATACTATCATTACTTTGCCAAAAAACAATCTCACTTATTGAGAGAACGTCGCGCATGAGACTCAAAATTACCCGCGTTCGCGCGGGTCATTTTGTAGCTCTCTGCGTCTTGTTCGGCGTTTTCCTGCCGCGCTCATCCAGTCTGAATTCCTTAACCACTTCCATCAGTTCTCGGGCCAAATCCGGGGCAACGAATTCCTGACTCGTGCAGACGGACACAAGCTGGGGTTTCGGCCATTTGGCAGGCCGACGAGCACCGTATGTGAATCGGTGACAGAGTTCGTCCCACACATCGTCCTCTATCCATATGGCAGGCGAGTCGATTGCCTGCTGCACCAGCCAATGGACTCGGCACTCAGGCCACGTGCGCATGGCATGGAACATGAAGTTACCGATGTTGGTCTGCCGTCGCTGGTCCATCATGTCGTGATGTTCGTCAACATGCAGAATGTGTGTAGGCGCGACGTTGTCGGCTCGCCACCTCTTCCTCCACCGGACGAATGCGTGATTATGCCGTTCGACAACCGTGCTGACCGGACAACCCGCCCAGCCGAGAAGACGACGAAGCTGGTTTCCGGAGTCACACATCAGATTGAAGTAGTCGAGGTCGATATCGAGGATGGAGTACATTATCTTTCGTCTCATGCCGAACGTTTAGTTCAGTTGCGAGTTTACGAGTCAACTGGAACTTTTTGTTGAGATTTTCTTAATTTCATAGCCTTAAAGCTGAGTTCTTCAATCGTTAAATCGTCATCTATGTTTTGATGCCATTTTGTATAATCAAATGGTTCTCGTTGTATTAGTGCAATAAAGCGTTCGGCGTCAACATTCCCCATTTTCTTGGCTAGGATTTGAAATCCTGTGACCTTTATTTCAGTATCTGTAATCATAATAATACTTCCTTTATAAAATCTATCGGGTCCATTACTTGCATTTTTTCAATCAGACTTGACTTTCGCAAAACTCCATCATCAGTAGTAATAAAATATTTTGCATTCCCTGTCAGAGCACATGCAATATGCAAAGAGTCATACTTCTTGAACCCACACTTTAAAAACAGCTTAGCCAGACTCAACAACTCTGTTGATTCTGATATGTCATCTACGGCATATTTTTTCCATTTGCAAATCATCCCTGCTCTTTCGTTAAAAGGATTCTTTTCGTTTTCGTAGTCAAGGATGTAAGACCAGACCAAATCATGTGATCCGTTGCGAATATCACTTTGAATCCATAATTTGGCTTCTGTCTCTAGTCGTATTCTGAGATGTGACTGGTCATCATAGGGGCGATTGAAACAACAATTGTCAAGATATATACGCATAAGATGATTCTCTCATTATTTTGGTTCTTTTATCAATCGAAATGTTTTTATTATCTCAACTATTAGATGAGGTTTCGGCGATTCGCCGATAAACTCTATCTTTATTGTTGTGTGTCATTTCTTGAATAGATCGGAGTGCGTACCCATTCGTTCAAAAAAGAGTGTGTTGTCATCGATTCTGTAGATTAATAACCAATCTGACTCAATATGACAGTCTCGCCGTCCAATGTAGTTGCCAGTGAGTTTATGATCTCGGTGAATGGGATCGAGTGATTCTCCTGCCAGCAATGACCGAGCGATGATTTTGAATTTTTCCAGATTCTTGCCGCGTCGCTGGCAAAGCCTGAGATCTTTCTCAAACTGCTTGGTGTAAATCGGTGTATACATCAAATACCAAGTTTTTGGAACATGTCTTCAGCATCTTCGCAGACGACTAGGTCACGACCAGCGTCTGATGCTTCGAATGTGCGTTTTGTGGTCGTTGTAGGAACGACTACATCAAAAGGCAAACCGTCCCTAAGTTCGACTTGCTTATAGAACATCGTGATAGCTTGTGTGGCATTCAATCCTAGGCGATGGAACACATGTTCAGCTTTGGTTTTCAAATCAGGTTCCAGTCTTGCTCTAACCATGGCACTTTTTTTCATTATAACATCTCCTCAATCCAGTGAAAATGTAGCACAAATGAGATACGCCTGCAAGTGGTCTGTTTTGGACACAACGTTGAAATCACCGGTCAAAAAAGCGCGCTTTTTTGATCAGGTGCATTTGCATTGTTGTGTGCCGGGCGTGCCCGGTTGCTTGTTGGTGCGCTGCGAGAGCATACCAGATTTAAAACTCATGTCAACTGTGACTTTGGTTATGGTAGACGAAATTTTGGTGTGAATCAAGCAGTTAGTCCAACCCCGACTTGATAACAGATCCGACGATTACTCATATAAAGCAACACGGGAGTACCCCGGGAGGCCCATAGCCTCCACTGTATAAGATGCCGGAAAGTGAGAGAGAACCGGCCAAACAAAATATCTCGGCATGAACAGATTGATTTCCTCTGTTTATGAGTTCGTCCATCAGACGAAAACACAAAGAAAGGAAACCGATATAGTGGAGAAGGATCGGCAACGGTCTTTATCGGCGAATGGGAGTCAGCAGAAGGCATATTAGGCGAGAAGTCAGTTGGAAAGATTCCGCTCAGGCGGAACCGCTTAAGGCCGAACGGTGAGCGGCCTCGAAAGAGCCGTTAAATGAGTGTTAAAGAATGGAGGAGCTCCAGGAGTTGACGGAATGAAAACCGCGGCTCTTAAGGGGTTTCTGTGCCGATGCGGAGATTACGTAAAAGGTGCCATGCTCAACGGAACGTATAAACCCTACCCTGTGCGCCGGAAAGAAATTCCGAAGGCGGATGGCTCGGGGGTGCGCCTGTTGGGCATACCTACAGTTCTGGACAGATTCGTGCAACAGGCGGCAACGCAAATACTGCAAGCAATATGGGATCATACCTTCTCGGATTCATCCTTCGGGTACCGTCCGGGGCGGTCTCAGGCGCAGGCAGTGGAGCAGTTTCGCAAATACGTTGAGGAGGGCTACACGTACGTAGTAAATATAGACCTTTCAAAATTCTTCGATCGTGTGAATCACGACCGGCTCATGAGCAGGCTCGCACAGCGAGTGGAGGATAAACGGGTTCTTAAGCTGATACGTGCCTTTCTTAACAGCGGAACACAGATAAACGACATTGTTGAATACAGCAACGAGGGCACCCCGCAAGGCGGTCCACTCTCCCCGCTGTTATCCAACATTGTGCTGGATGAGTTGGATAAAGAGCTGGAAAAACGGGGACACCGCTTCGTGCGGTACGCTGACGATCTGGTCATCCTTGTCCGCAGCCAAAAAGCTGGTGACCGAGTGCTGCAATCCGTCAGCCGATACATAACCGAAAAACTAAAGCTCAAAGTGAATGAACATAAAAGCGGAGTCACCCGACCATGGGAGACAAAGTTTTTAGGGTTCCGAATCAGTAAAATATTCGGCAAAACCCTGATTGTCATTCACCAGAAAGCAATAAGGAGTTTTGAGGACAAGATAAGGCAAATCACGCGGTTCAACCGCGGGTGCAGTCTGAAGCGAGTCATTGCAGAACTTAATCGGTATATCGTAGGCTGGAAAGGATACTTCAAACGGGGCATCAGAGGCAAACTCATTCATAAACTCAATGCTTGGATAGTCAGGCGGTTGAAGGCTTATCTGTGGGGCCAGTGGAAACTTCCACGAACCAAAGTGGCCAACCTGAAAAGGCTGGGGTTAAAACATGATGATGCGTATATGCTCGGCAATACCCGCAAGGGAAAATGGCGAATAAGCAAATGCCCTCACATGAATTATGCCCTGCCTCTACGAGTGTTTACTCAGAAACAGGGGCTTTTGCTCCTTGGATGAATCCGGTTAGTCAGCCGACTTGTCCGCCGTAGCCTGAAAGGCGAAGGAGGAACCGCCGTATACGCGATCCGTACGTACGGTGGTGTGGGAGGGCCCCTCAGTAATGGGGGGTTCTATCCCAATCACAGCTGTTTTTTTGTACGTACTATCCCAAACCACCCAGCACGGGAACTCTTCAAAGGGCTGTCGTCTGAGAGCAGGCTGTGTCTCTCATTTGAAATCAGTCCAATTGTCCCACAATCATTTGAGGTGCGCAACTGAATCCTGTTTTCTTGAAACCACAAGGAGCCTAGCGCAGCATAGCCGCAACCATTTTTTTGCCCGCGAATCTCCACGAATATTGCGCTTTAAATTTTTTCTCCACATTGTGGAGTCGTTAATCACTAAAAATTTAAAGCGCAGAGTCTTGTGTTGAAATTACAATTCATGTTGTCAAAAGTGATCTTGTGATAAGGGTATTTCAAGCGATTAGCGACCCCACGAAGTGGGGATGAAATA
>JALNXR010000313.1 GCA_023230265.1 Bacteroidales bacterium
GAATACCGGCCGGGCTTCTCGACATGGTCCACATAATCCTTTTTGTCATTCTGTATCTCGATGAGTGCATTTACATACTCCTCCAGAAGTTTCTGACTCTTTGCAGGTGTGGGCTTGTATCTGAGCCGGACATGATACCTTAACTCTCCGTTTACGATGTGGCTGAAGGTAAGGAACTCTTTGTCGGTTGCCTCTTTGTTCAGAATCCAGTTTGGCGGAAGCTTGTATTCAAATATATCATATTTGTAAACTTTGCCCTGTTGTGCTTGTTGCTGTTGTCCGGATAGACGATCAGGCTGATGCTGAAAGAACGACTGTTTGGATTGCCCCATTTCCGGTTGAAAGGGATCGTTATCAGGATTTACCGATGAATTAAGAGACACTGATGAAGCGGCAAAAATAGTGCATACAAACGCCAGTTGATAAGTCTTTTTCATAGAATTATGCTGTTTAGATGGTTAAAGTTAACGAAAAAAATAACCTTACCTTATTTTGCAACAAGTAAATTGTCAGTAAATTAACTGACAAGACTTTCCCGGATTTTTAGTTTCCGGGAAATCTGCATTACTCAAATCTCAAATTATTAGCCAATTGCGAAAAAGTAAGGCAAGGTGCCTCTTTTAAGAATCCAACCACCTTTTAAAAGCAGTCACATTGTAGATGCTTACAACAGTGTCCTCGTCTTCTTCCGGATGGCCGGTGAGTTTAATTTTAATCCTGTTTCTGGACCAGCTTCTCATGCCAATGATTGCATCGCTGCTGATTAAGTATTTTCTGTTTATCCTGAAAAATCTTGCAGGATCTACAGTTTTTTCAAGACTGTTCAATGATGAATCTATAGGATAACATTCTCCCTTAAATGTTTTCGCACACACACCGTTTTCAGAAACAAAAAAATATGCAATTTCTGTTGTTTCGATCTTTACCAGTTTGTCTGCAAACTGTACAAGAAACCTCTTCCTGAACTCACTCTTACCTCCGTTTATAGAAGAGATTAAATCTCTGATATCTACTCCATACAGAGATTTTATTAAATCCAGTTTTGAGAGGCTGAATTCAAGATCCTCTTTTCTTACAGGTTTTAGTAAGTATGATATACTATTTAACCGGAATGCCTTTATTGCAAATTGATTATATGCTGTAGTTATAATTATCGGCGTACTAATATTTAATTCATCAAATATGCTGAAGCACAGTCCGTCTGACAACTCAATATCAAGAAATATTATATCTGCTTTATTAACTGTAAGCCATTTAACGGTTTCTTTTACAGAGGACAGCTTAGCTAAAATATTAAAGTCGGGATTTATGCTTTTTAAAAGACCTTCCAGATAATCTGCTGACGCCTCTTCGTCTTCAACAATAAGAATATTTTTCATTTATATAATATCAATTGATTGCGCAAAAGGAGATAATTCAAACTCAGGATTCAGAACCGGCAGTATTCCGGTATATGAATCATCATGTTCCACAAAAGAGGGCTTTCTTTTACATACAAGATCATATCTGCTTGCAAGATTTTTCAGACCGGTTCCTGTAGAGTGTATGGTCGAGATTTTCGGTTGGATATTGTTCTTTACATATAGATCTGTCTGGATATTGTATATGTTAATTATCAGCGGATGTTCACTGTTTATTATGTTATGCTTTATTGCATTCTCAGCTAACACCTGCAGGGACATCGGAGGTAAAACATATTTATTCTGATCAATATCAAGTTTAAAAGAATAGCTCAAAGAGGGGCCGTAACGAATTTGTTGCAGGTACAGGTATGAATTCACAAATTTAACCTCATCCGCTAATTTAATAACAGGTATCTCGATAGATTCGATTATATACCTGTACATTGATGTAAACTCCTGCACAAATTTCTGTGCCTTTCCGGGGTCAGTATTAATCAAACCGGAAAGTACACTCATGCTGTTAAACAAAAAATGAGGTTCAATCTGATTTTTTAATGTTTCGTAGTTTACTTTTATTAAATTTTCTCTGAGCATTTTTGCTTCAAGCATGGCAGACTTTCCGGCATCATAAAACATCCAGGCTTCCAGAATAATAACCAGAATTACATTTGTAACGGAATATATCATTAAATCGTTTGCAACAGCCGTTGTGCTAATATTATATTCAGGGTAGATCAGCTTGACTATCAGATTTATAAGAAGCGAAACAATACAGGAAATGAAAATGGTAAAAAGGAATTGAATGGAAATTCTTTTAGCAACCTTACCGCTCCACGGTGCAATCCTGTTTAAATATTCAATTATCAATACATAGGGATATGCTACAATAACACTGGATACAAAACCTGTAAAAATTCTTGAGGCAAATGTTTGAAAAAACATCTCATAACTTCCAAAAGACATGTTCCCTCTTAAGTAGTTGAAACCAATAATGAGGCTTTGTATTATTATTGCCAGTGCAAGAAGCAGTCTGAGTAACTTTTTGTGAAACGACAGTTTGTGTATTCTACTGAAAGTTAAAGACATATATTTACACTTTGTTTGGCAGTCAAGTTTATGCAAGTTAATTAATTTATGTTTTATTACAATCTGATTATTTGCTAATTTAGCAAACACACACTCACTCCGTTTTTTTGCGTGTTCGGGTTCAAATTATGCGCATTTAGACAATAATTTTTTTTGAAAAGCTTTCTTAGATCTATCATTGCATGAATTAAAGCATCATTGACGAATTGAGAAATAAAAAGTTATAGTAACATGAAACCGGAACAAAGTATTTACGCCAGGAAATCTGATGGTTTATTTATCACTCCATTTAATTTGAGTATAGACCCAATGCAGCAATTGATGCTTATACCATTTGAAAAGGATCCGGACAGATACTATAATCTTTTTGAAATT